>NZ_AKFU01000031.1:0-16430 GCF_000277625.1 Clostridium sp. MSTE9 | reverse complement strand
GCCTGGATGCCGGGTATACCGGCTCAAAAGACAAGGTTGAAAAAAGAGGCTATATCGCGCATATCCGTCCCCGATCTGAGGAAAAACAGGAGCTCTTGCGGAATCCCGATTTTAAAGCCCGGCGCTGGGTAGTAGAGGTTACGCATTCGTTCTTCAACCGTTTCCGCAAATTGCTGGTTCGTTTTGAAAAGAAAGCTGCAAACTACCTTGGTCTTCTGCATTTTGCCTGTGCAATTATTGTCTGGCGTAAATTGATTCGAGTCCATATCTAATTTATGGATAGGCTCTTAGAAACCTTCGCGCTCAGGTCGCCGCCAGTATAGACGCTGCTCCAATGACTGGGGGTGTTCAGGCGCTCGTCGGTGTCCTCCTCCATTTCCAGCGTCTCGCCGCCCTGTCGGAAAGTGATTTTATACATATCCTTTCCCAGAGACTGGTGATACGCCGTTTTTCCACCAAAACCGATCACAGCCGGATCGCTGGTGTACATATAGAGCGCCCTGCCCCGGGTCATGAAGGTATTTCCGTCCTCATTCCCGTTGGTGTAGGCACTCCCGTCCGCAACCCCCGGGCGCTGCAGCACCCGATCCATATAATAGCTGTTTTCCTCGGCATCCTTGTCAAAGATATCCTTTAAAATGTTCTCTTCGGGGTTGTAAATCTCTGGATCCAGATCATATGCTTCCAGCAGTCCCAAGGGATCGCTGAATTCAGGCTCGCCCACCGCGTCCAACGCCGCCTGCGGCCCTGAACCCGGCTCCCCGGTTGCTTCCGTTTGGGGCTTGGAATTGGTTTCGGCATCCTCTTCCGCAAATGCCGGCAATGAGCTAAAAGAGCTCAGCAGCAGCGCGCCGGACAGGATCAGAGAAACCAGTTTGTTGCTTTTCACATTTTTCTCCTCCCTTTCTTTTATTAGATACCCGATAGCTGAATCAACTTCCAAAAACAGAATGCCGCCCTCTTAAAACCGCATATGCCCGGACAGCCATCCGCGTTTGGTATGCAACGGCGGAATCCCTTCGCCGTGCCAGGATTGTATTCTTATCATAGCGGCCGTTCCTTTGCGTTTCCAGTATAAAATTTTAATATTAGTGAAATATTTTAATGCAAAATTAACAATAACAATTATAAATTTTTATAAAAATTTAAATATACCTTTTTTAAAAAATAATTGCTACCGTAAATTTTTAAGATTGGTAGATTATTTTCATATACTTATGAAATTAGTAAATTCTCACAAAATTTTGCCGACATAATTTATGATATTATTTTCTTGATTTTAGAAATTTTGTATCATATGATTAATAAAGTAAGTTCCCGAAAGGAGTGGAGCGGAAAGGAAAGGCAGAAGTATGCCACGCTTTGTCAAACAATTTTATGGGAATCTTCGTTTATCCAAAAAAATGTTGCTGTCCTTTCTTTTGGTTTCCGTTATCCCGATTTTAATCATTCAATCGATCTCTTATGTCGTGATTACCTCATCCATGAAGCAGAACGTCAGCGAGCTGACGGTAGACAGTCTGCAGCAGCTGGGAGACCGAATGGATATTACCATTCAGGCCTACGGCGCTATTCTGGAACAGATTTATGTGGATGACCAAATCATCGAAAACATCAACCTGCTCAACGGACGGGATGACCAGGGCAAGGCGGCCGCCAATTACATTATTACAAACCGCCTGAAAACCTTCGCATTTTCTCAAAAAGGAATCCGCAGTATTTCGATCATCACCAATCAGGGGGTGTCTGTGGTTTATGACACCAAAACGGCTTCCATTATTGAAAATCTTTGGAGCGGCGCGGGAGATCTGCGCCGGCTTCCAGTTTATCGGAACACCGAGAGTGTTCAGAAAATTGTTTTGACCCCTACGGAACGGATTGCAGAAACCCGCGGGGACGCCTATGTGTTCCACCTTTCCAAGGCGCTCAACGACCTGCGCTTCCCCGGCAAAGGCACGATCGCGGTGGTCGTCATCAGCGTGGAAGAACAAATCCTTCAGCAGCTGTGCAATCCTTCTTTGACGGAGCAAAGCCACAGCATGAATTTTATTCTGGATTCAAATGGACAGGTAGTTTCTTATCCCAAAGAGGAATTTCTCACCCAAAGAATCCCCCATTGGGAAAACGGCCTGAAAGAGGCCGCCCGCGCCTTTGCCGCCGAAACAGCCCTGCCCTTCCACTCCAGTGCATCGATCCTGTATCGGGAACCCAGCACAGGATGGATTCTGTGCAACGTCTACGACCAGAATTACATGTTCCGGGACATTCGCCGCATTCAGCTCCTGACGGTGATTCTAGGCCTGAGCGTGATCGCCGTTTCCATTCTGGTCATCCGGTACACCGTGCGAACCATCACGGACTCCACGGGCATCGTCATCGCCGGCATGCGAAAGGTGCGCGAGGGCGATCTGAACGTGGCAGTGCAGGTGGAAGGCCACGATGAAATTCACGATATTTCCTCCCACTTCAACAACATGGTAAAGAGCCTGCGTCAATCCATGGAGGAAACAAACAGAGCCGCGAACCAGCGCAAGGAGGCAGAGATTCGGGCGCTGGAAGCTCAGATCAACCCCCATTTTCTTTACAACACCCTTGATTCCATCAACTGGATGGCGATTGAGCATGAGGAGTACGAAATCAGCCGAATGCTGTGCGACTTGGGCATTATTCTGCGCTACAGCATCAGCAACAGCAACCTGAAAGTGAGCTTTCAGGAGGAAATCGACTGGCTGAAGAGGTATCTCGAGCTGCAGCGGAGCCGCTTTAACGACAGCTTCGATTTTGAAATCTCCGCTGACCCGGACGTATTGCGGATAGCCAAAACCTATAAGCTATTATTTCAACCCTTTGTGGAGAACGCGCTGATCCACGGTCTGCAGGGCATCGAAGAAAACGGCCGCGTCACTGTGGAGGTACTTTGGGCGGATCAGAGGGAAAGCATTCATATCGTCATTGAGGACAATGGAAACGGTATGAGCCCGGAACTGGTTCAGAAATATAACGACCGGACGCGCGCTGTCTCTCAGGAAAGCGGGAGCATCGGGATGCACAACGCCTTTTCCCGCCTGGATATGTATTACAAAGATCGCGCTTCCTGGAAAATCATCAGCGCCATCGGGAAAGGTACCGTCATCAACCTGAAAATACCCGCAACATAAAGGAGGCCGCTATGAGGATTGTCATTGTGGAAGACGAGACAAAGATCCGGATGGGCCTGGCCGGCCTGATTGAAAAGCTAACGGGGCAGGCCATAACGGGCTCTGCCAAAAACGGCGCAGAGGGCTTAGAGCTATGCCGACGTTTTAAGCCGGATTGGATCATCACCGACGTGCGGATGCCTGAAATGAGCGGAATTGCGATGCTGGCTCAGCTCAAGCAGGAGGGGCTGATGAGAAAGGCGACGATTCTCAGCGGTTACGCGGAATTTGAATATGCCAAGCAGGCCATCGCGCTGGGGGTCAGGGATTACCTTCTCAAGCCCATCACTGTGGAGGATGTCAAAAAAGCCCTGAAAACAATCGATGAAGAAATTCAGCGAGAAAACGCGGTGAGCACTCCTCAGCCCGTGCGGGTGCTGCGGAATTACCTGCAGGAAGAGGATGCGCAGGCCGAGGCCGCCCTGCGTCTGGCGGAGCAGACCTGCCGTTTTGCCCGGAACGAACCGATTCTGGCCTGTCTGGGTTATTGGGACAGCGCACAGGCCAACTTCTACGAACGCTTTGAAGAGAGGATGCGGATTCTGTCTCAGGTTTCCATACGCGAAAGCTGGCTGTACTTTCTACATGACAGGATGATCGTGGTGATTGCCTTTGGCTTTTCTCCGGAAAGCCGGCACGCCGTAGAGGAATCCTTTTCCAAAAAGGTTTTGGAGCCTTTGCAGCCCTGCGGTCCGTCCGCGTGGAATATTGGCTTTTTCTCCGGCCTGTCCGCCCTGAAAAAGGCGATGGCCGCGATGCGGTCGGAGCTGTGCTGGTGTATTCCTTTAGGGTATTATCCCGCCATTTGCCACGACTGTCTGGACGACCGAAAGACACAACCTCTGCTTTACCCGGAGAAGCTGGAAGCGCAGATCAAGGCCGCCGTCTGTTCCTTCAACGGCGACGCGGTTCAGAAGTTACTGGAGCAGTTTTTCCATATTCTCTGCAAGCCGCTCTATTCTCCGGATGATATTATCAACGCGCATGTGCGCCTGGTGACCGCAGTGCTCAACGGGCTGAAGGATCTGGACGAGCGGGCATATCAGCAGATTCTTCAGCAAAAGCTGCTCAGCCGGGTGACCACCGCGGTTACCCCGGATGAACTGCGGCTTGTTTTAGATGACATGCTGCGCTTAATTTTTTCCGCACAGGAAAAAAAAGACGATATCCGAAATTATACAATCAGCCGGGCGCTGGCTTATATCCGCCGCCACTATATGGAGGGCATCACCCTGGAGCGGGTAGCGGCCAGACTGGATATTACCCCGGAATACCTCAGTACTCTTTTCAACCGGGAGGTGGGAAAAAATTTCACGCTGTTCCTCAAGGAATTCCGGATCAGCCACGCAAAGCGGCTGCTTCGCGGTTCCGATTTGAAAATTTATGAAATCGCGGCCAACGTAGGGTACAACGATCCCAAATATTTTTACCGAGTGTTCAAAGAAGTGACCGGCCTGTCCCCCGGCGATTTTCGGGAAAACGGATGACTGTAAGGAAAGGAGCGCGGCGCCGTGAAAAAACTGCTTTTCGTCCTCGTCCTGGCCTGCCTAGGCCTTTTCCCCGCCTGCGGATCTTCCGCGGGGAATTCTTCCGGTGCTCCAAAGGAATCTCCTCGGGAAAGCGTCGTGTTTTGGAGCTACTACGAAACCGAAGCACAGAAAAAGGCTCTGGACGCGATTGTGCAAGGGTTCAACGCTTCCCAGCAGAGCTATGAGGCCCAATGGGAATATGTGCCGATGGCGGATTTTACAAAGCGGCTGTCCATCGGCATGATGCAGGGCGGCCTGCCGGACCTGGCCCTCATCGACAATCCGGACATGGCTTATTATATTCAGTTGGGACTGTTCGCTGATATCACAGAGGATACTGCTGAGTGGCTGGAACCGGACTTCTATTATCAAGCCGTCCTGGACTCCACCCGGTATCAGGGACGTCTTTACGGCCTGCCGTTTCTGCGGAACAGCGCGGCTTTGATCTATAACAAAAAAATGCTGCGAGAGGCCGGCGTAGAGGCTCCCTCCACCTGGACGGAACTGCGGGAGGCTTCCCGCAAACTGACTGGGGACGGCGTGTGGGGCTTCGGAATCTCTGCTTTGCGCTATGAACAAGCAACCTTTCAGTTTCTGCCGTGGGTGTTCTCCACGGGAGCAACGCTGAATACTCTGGACGGCCGAAAAGGGATTCGTGCTTTTTTATTGTTTCACGACTTAATCGCAGACGGTTCCCTCTCCCGGGACTGCGTCAACTGGTCTCAGGTAGATCTGGGGCGGAAATTTGTCCGAGGCGAAATTGCCATGATGGAGAACGGTCCCTGGATATTGCCCCAGCTAAAAAGCGCCGAAAACCTGGAGTGGGGAATCGCCGAGCTGCCGAAGGACTCTGTACGGGCGGCAGTGCTGGGAGGCGAAAACATGGGTGTCATCGACGGTGACGGCCGCGAGGGTGCTTTGGCGTTCCTGCGGTACTGCGCCCAGCCGGATGTAATCGAAAGCTACTGCGAAGCCTGCGCGTCACTTCCACCCCGTAGAGATCTGGCCGAACAGCCGCGGTGGAAAGACAGCAAAGACTATTCGGTCTTTGTCAAGCAGCTTTCTTACAGTATCTCAAGGGGACAATACACCAACTGGCCTTCTATCTCAGAAGCTCTTTCCACCCACTTCTGCAACATGCTTTTGGGCACAGAGTCCCCGGAAGAAGCGTCATCCGGCACGGCGGCCGTTATTGAAAACCTGAATAACAGTCAAACGCCTTCGGCACCGTAGAGGCCGAAGGCGTTTGACTATTATAATGATTAGGAGAAACAAGTAAATTCACGCCGGATCCAGACAGCCATTTCCCCCACTCCCCGGTTGTTCCACAGACAATAGGGAATCGCGGTCAGCGTGGCTTTCTCCATATCCGGTTCTTTTGCACGGTGGTACAGCGGGCCTGAATCCTCCACCAGCCGATGACCCTGTGCACGGATCACCAGAGTCCCGCCCAGCAGATCCTCCCGGTACTCCTCAGTCAACGCCTCGCCTGTAGAAACGGAGAGAGCTTGCAGATTGGAGCCGTTGTCGATCTCCTCCAGGCAATAGATCAGCGGGCCCTTGCCGATGGCCACGCGGCCGATCTCGGCGCGCACCTTGGGATTAGCCTCATACAGTATCGGCGTCATGTCCATCTTCAGCTCGATGACATTGTCCAACCACACCTGCGCCAACTCCAGATACCCGTTCCGGACAATCGGAGAGACCGGGTTTCCATCCAGATAAGCGCACCAGCCACCGCACCAGCCGGGAATGCGGAGCCCTATCGTAAACGGCGCCGGCTTTTCCGGACGGACGGCGATCGTTATAGTTCCCTCATAGGGGTACCGTGTCGCCTGGCGCAGCTCCACCGTAGTTCCTCCCACAGGGAATTTGGCAGAACCGGACACATACAGGTCCACATTGATGCGCTCCGGCCCGTAGCTGTAGGCGTACTGCCCCAAAGAAACGACCGTGCGGGCCAGATTCGGCGGGCAGCAGGCCACGCCGAACCATTTCTGGCGCTCCGTTTTCACATGGCGCTTGGCGCTGTTGTTTTCACAGGAGTCCGGCCACACCTCCAAGGGGTTTACATAAAAGAACTCTGTGCCGGACAGGGAAACACCGGAAAGCACGGTGTTATAGAGGCACCTCTCCATTGTGTCGACATATTTAGCCTCGCCGGTCAGGTTGGCCATTCTCCGGCAGAACATGGCAAGGCCGACGCTGGCGCAGGTTTCGGAATAATTGGTATCGTTTGGCAGGTCGTAATCGCCCGCGAAGCGCTCCCCAAAGGCGGTGGCACCGATGCTGCCCGTAAGATACAGCTTTCGCTCGGCAATGCTGTCGTACAGCGCACAGCAGGCCTGATACAGGGCCTTATCCTGATATTCTGCGGCCAAATCGGCCATGGCGGAATACATGTATACCGCCCGCACCGCATGTCCTACGGCGTCGCGCTGATCCACCGGGCACTCATGCACCTGAAAGTACTTCTCGTCAAATTCCGCCATTTCAGGGAAAATATAATGATCCAGATGCTTTCTCTGCTCGTCAAAAAACAGCGGGTGCTTTCCCCGCTCATCAATAAAATAGCGCGCCAGCTCCAGATACTTTCGTTCCCCGGTCACCCGGTACAGACGTACCAGCGCAAGCTCGATCTCCTGGTGCCCGGGGTAGCCGTGCAGCTTGTCCGGCTCTCTGCCGAAACGCCCGCCGATATAATCGCAGCAGCGGCGCATAATGTTGAGCAGCGCGTCCTTGCCCGTAGCCTGGTAATACGCGACGGCGGCCTCCACAAAATGCCCCGCCGTATACAGCTCATGGCCTTCCTGCAGGTTTTGGAACCGGTTTTCCGGCTCCTGAATCGTAAAATAGGTGTTTAGGTATCCGTCCTCGCACTGGGCGCGCCCAATCAGCGCGATGGTTTCGTCAGCCAGCGCCTCCAGCTCCGGGTTGGGACGGACACTCAGGCTGTAGGATACCGCCTCCAGCCATTTGGCCACGTCGGTATCCTGAAACACCGCGCCGATAAAAGAGCCCTCTTCCTCCCCGGCCGCAATCCGCAGATTGCGAATGCAGCCGCTGGGCTCCGCTCCCGGCACCCGGTCGTTTAAGATCTCCCACTGATAGGGGATGACCTTCTCTGTCACCAAACGGATATAAGGATCCCAAAAAGCGTCGTGAACCACGCAGTGTTTGGGAGACAACGTTTGAAGCCTTTGTTTAAGCATAAAAAACTCCTTTCTCACGCTTTCACGGCCCCGTTGGTCAGGCCGCTGACAATGTACCGCTGCATGAAAATAAAGATGACGATCACGGGCGAAATGGCGATGATTCCAAACGCCATCGTGGAATTCCACAGCGTTTGATACTGCTGCACGTAATTATAGATGCTGGAGGTAATTGGCCGCATGGTGGGGTCGGTGATAAAGGTAATACCATAAATCAGATCACCCCACGCATACATAAAGGAAAAAACAGCGGCCACAACAATGCCGGGTTTCGCGATGGGCAGCATGATCCGGAAAAAAGCGGAGAAATATCCGCAGCCGTCAATCTTAGCAGCCTCGTCCAGCTCTTTCGGAATGGAGATAAAATAGGTGCGCAGAATAATGACGGAAAAAGGGATCCCGATCGTCGCATCGGCCAGAATGGGCGCCCAATAGCTGTTGAGCAGATTGATGCCGGAGAACATGATATACAGCGAGGTCAAAACCAGCGTGGAGGGAAGCATCTGGGTGATCAGAAACAGCAGCACAATGATCTTTCTTGCACGAAAGCGGAACCGGGCCAGACCGTAAGCCGCCGGAATCGACAGCGCCGTCGCGATCAGCATGGTGCCGACGGAAATAATGACGCTATTCCGAAAGCCCTGCAGCGTATCGCTCGAGGACGCGACCTGCTTGACATACGCCGCCAGCGTAAGATTCCTGGGCCAGAGGGGTGTGGGAATCTGAAAAATTTCCACCTGGGTTTTCAGCGAGGTCACCAGCATCCAGTACAGGGGAAAAATAAAAACACAGAAGATAAGCCCGCCGACAACAAACAGCATCAGCTTGCTTTTGTTTTCTTTTTTAAAAAATTTCACGTCACATCACCTCATCCTCGTCGATCAAACGGATGTAGAAAAAGCCCACAACCAACAGGATCAAAAATAAGATATTCGCGGCGGAGGCACCCCGGCTGAATGCAAACTCTTCAAAGGACAGCCGGTAGGCATAAGTGGATACCAGCTCCGTGGAGTTGACGGGGCCACCTTTTGTCATGACCCAAACCAAATCGAACACCTTAAACGTGTAAACAAATCCCAGGGTCAGTACGGACATGATCGCGGGCTTGATCATGGGGATGGTGATAGAAATTAGCGTCCTCAGCTTTCCGGCGCCGTCCAGACTGGCGCTCTCGTACACATCGTTCGGGATCGTTGTCAGCCCGGTAAGAAGCAGCATCATATTGAACGGAATCCCGATCCAGATATTGGCCACAATAATGGCAAACATGGCCGTGGTAGGATGCAACAACCATTCGGTAGGCTGATCCAGCACATGCAGGGCCATGAGGAACTGGTTGATGATGCCGCCGCTGAGCGCAAACATAAACTTGAACAGCAGGCCGGCTACCGTAACCGGCAGCAGCCAGGAAATCATGGTGACACCACGGAAAAACGAGCACCCGGGGAACTTTTTTTGGAAGAGCAGGGCCATACCGAAGCCGATGATAAACTGGAAAAAGATCGACCCCACCGTAAAAATCAGCGTGTTCCGGATGGAACGCAGCAAAATGGAGTTTTTGCCGGTAAACAGATCCACATAGTTTTGGAAGCCTACAAACTTTTGAGCATCCGGATTCGCGAAGGTATGTACGTTCACTTCTTTGAAGCTTAGAATAATATTCTGCACCATGGGATATCCGATAAAAACGATCATATAAGCTAACGCCGGGAGTGCAAAGGCCAACCCCAGAAGCGCGGGGGACTTTAGCTTGTTTTTCTGGTTCATAGGGATGGTTCCTCCTTGCAAAAAGGGATGTTGTCAGCAACATCCCTTTTTGTCTTTTGAAAATCTTATTTCACTGCATCCACTGCCGCCTGTGTGTCTTGTGCGGCCTGCTCCGGCGTTTTGGCCGAGGTCAAAACCTCCTGGAAGCCGGTCTGAATCGCGGCGGAATAGGAGGGCCACAAAGGAGAGGGCCCTCTGGGAATGGAGGTGTCCAGCTGCTTGATGAATGCCGCCTGAATCGGATCTTCGGTCCAGTAAGCGTCCTTCGCGGCCTCCGTTTTAGGCGGGAAAGAGCCGTACTGCTTCATGGCCTGCACCATAACATCCGTTTTGTCGTAATATTTCAGGAACGCCAAGGCACCGCTGACGTCGTCCTTTTTGACAACGCCCATGTTCTCCCCGCCGAGAATCGAAGTGGCCTGCGGCGAGGAAGCATCCTTTTTAGGCAGAACCGTCACGCCATAGTTGAGGTCGGGCGCGTTGGCTTCGATACCCGGGATCTGCCAGGGGCCGTTCTGCTGCATCGCCAGATTCCCGGCCATGAAGTTGTTGTTGACATCGGACTGGGTCCAGTTAACGACTTCCTTGGTCCACGAGCCCTCTTTTACCATTTCCTGCATCAGCTTGTAAGCGTCCACGCCGCCCTTAATGTCTTTGTAGGAGCCGCCGGCCGTGTACAGCCACTGCAGGCACTGGAAGGTTCCTTCGTCTGTGTTGGTGGCGGCGTTGCCGAACCCGTACACACCGTTTTTGGTCAGCGTCTTCGCCATCCGGCGGAATTCCTCCCAGGTGGTGTTTTCGTCGGGATATTTCAGCCCGGCCGCATCAAACAGATCCTTGTTGTAGAACAGGGCCGTACAGTTGGTGGCAAAGGGGATCCCATAGTGCTTGCCATCCATCATCGTGGATTCCATCGGGCCGGCGATGTATTCGTCCCATTTGATATCCGCGTCCGAAATGTCGGCGAAGAGACCCATGGAAATGAACGACGCCATACTGCAGCCATCCAGAATCACCAGATCCGGAAGCTGCTTGGAGGTCATTCCTAAGGTCAGCTGTTTCTCATAGTCCGCAAAGGGAACGTAGACATGCTCCGCCACGTATTCCTTCTGCCCGGCATTGAAGCCGTCGATCATTGTTTTCATCATTTCCTTCTGGGCATCCGTTTCAAAATAGTCCCAGATAACAACCTTTTTGGGCGCGGCTGAAGCCGCCGAACCGCTGTCCGCGGAGGAGGCCGCTGTGGAACCGCCGCATCCAGTCAGCATGCTGGCGGCAAGAAGTCCCGCGAGCAGGCCTGCAAGTATTCTTTTCATCCAAATATCAACTCCTCTTTCTTTTTTGGGGAAAGCGTATTCCCCAAGCTACTGATTCCAAATTAAACTATTTTCCCTCTCTTGTTAACTCTATTTTTTTAATAAAAGTGGAGAAATCTTTGGTCGTTTTCACAAAAACTTGTATGGCAGCTACTTTTGAATAGACCGTACATTTTTTTAAAATAAGCTTTGCAAACAAAAGGTTGTATGCTACAATCAGCAATAAAGAACCGGAAACCCAATCAAAGTGATGTGATGAAATATGAAAGAACACAAATACGCGGAACTGGCCCGCAGGCTGCGCACGGAAATTCAGTCCGGCGTGTACCTGGCCGGACAGCAGTTGCCCAGTGAAAACGAACTGGCGGCCATGACCGGGTACAGCCGCCAGACCGTGCGCCAGGCCATGGGCGTGCTGGAGCAGGAAGGCCTGACCTACCGGGTGCAGGGCAGCGGCACCTATGTGCGCAGCGCGCCCGCCCGCCGGCAGCCCACACGGAACATCGCCGTGGTGACCACCTATATCGGAGAATATATTTTTCCTGCCATCCTGCACGGCATTGACCATATTCTGGTAAAGAACGGGTACACTCCCATGCTCAACGCCACCCGCAACCGGGTGGACAACGAGCGCCGCATCCTGACGGAGCTGCTGCAAAAACCGATTGACGGCATGATCGTGGAGGGGACAAAAACAGCGCTGCCAAACCCCAATATCGACCTGTATGAGCGTTTTGCCGAGATGGGGATTCCCGTGGTATTTATCAATGGTTTTTATCCCAATCTGAAAAAGCCCGTCTATGTGGCGGCTGACGATCGTGCGGGAGGCTTCGCCGCCTGCATGGCGCTGATGGAGAAAGGACACCGGCGGATTGCCGGCATCTTTAAAAGCGACGATATTCAGGGGCACCGCCGCTACGCCGGCTACGCGGAGGCCCTGTGCCGCGCGGGCCTTTCCGTGGAGGACGACCACGTGATGTGGTACACCACGGAAAACCGCGACAGTTTGCTCGACACCTGTACCCTTTCTGTGCTGAGCACCTGCACGGGCGTCGTCTGCTACAACGACGAGGTGGCGCTGCGCATTCTGGAGGTGCTGGGCAAGGCAGGCGTTGCCGTTCCACAGCAGATGGAGCTGGTAAGCTTCGACCACAGCACCCTGGCCCGGCTCTCCCCCACTCCTTTTCTTTCCTTGTCAAACCCCAAGGAAACGCTGGGCCGGCTGGCAGCCGAAAAGCTGCTGCATATTCTGGGCGGCCGGGCAGAGCAGTCGGTTCTGCTGCCCTGGAATATCGAATAGGCCGCGTTTTTTGTCAATTTTTCCAAAATCACTAGTACCTTTTCAGGGGTTTTTTCTCTTGTGTTTTTCTCCCGCGATAGCTTATGATTTAAGTTGTACATACAAGCGCTCAAAAATATTCAGAAATATGTATTTGATATGTCTATTAATCAGAGTCCGGGCGGGCCGCCCGGTTAGTTGCAGAAAGGAGCTGATCGATTGATAGAGACACAGGACAGAAGAAAAGCAGCAATTCTCAGCGGAAAAACCGCCCTGGGCATTGAGCTGGGTTCCACGCGCATCAAGGCTGTGCTCATCGGCCCCAATCATGTGCCGATGGTGTCCGGCAGCCATGATTGGGAAAACCGGCTGGAAGACGGTGTTTGGACGTACCGTCTGGAGGATGTGTGGAAAGGCTTGCAAAGCTGCTACGCAAAGCTCAGCGCACAGGTAGAGGCAACATACGGCGTACCGCTGCGGAATGTGGGAGTCATTGGCTTTTCCGCCATGATGCACGGCTACCTGGCTTTTGACAATCAAGGCCGGCAGCTGGCACAATTCCGCACCTGGCGCAACACTACCACCGAGCGGGCCGCCGAACGGCTGACGGAGTTGTTCGGATTCAACATTCCCCAGCGCTGGAGCATCTCCCACCTGTACCAGGCGATTCTGAATGGCGAGGAGCACGTGAAGGACACAGCGTTTTTGACCACACTGGCGGGCTATGTGCATTGGAAGTTGACCGGCGAAAAGGTGCTGGGCGTGGGTGATGCTTCGGGGATGTTCCCCATCAACAGCGTGAAAAACGATTATGACGACGCCCGAATGGAACAGTTTGAAAATCTGGTTGCGGAAAAGGGCTACCCATGGAAGCTGCGGGATCTTCTGCCGAAAGTGCTGCCTGCCGGCGGCGCTGCCGGCAGGCTGACGGCGGAAGGGGCCCGACTTCTGGACCCCACGGGGACACTGGAACCCGGCATTCCCTTTTGCCCACCGGAAGGCGATGCGGGCACCGGCATGACCGCCACCAATAGCGTAGCCGAACGCACAGGCAACATCTCCGCCGGCACCTCTATTTTTGCCATGGTCGTGCTGGAAAAGCCCTTGTCCGCCGTGTACCCGGAGATCGACATGGTAACGACACCCACCGGCAGACCCGTGGCGATGGTTCACTGCAACAACTGCACCTCAGACATCGACGCGTGGGCGGAGCTGCTGCGGGGCTTTGCCTCGGCCATGGGCGAAGAGTACACCGTACCCCAGGTACTGGACGCATTATTTTACGAGGCTTTGGAAGGCGACGCGGACTGCGGTGGCCTGGTGTCGTACAATTACTTTTCCGGCGAGCCCGTCACCAAGTTTGAGGAAGGCCGCCCATTGCTGGTGCGTACGCCGGGTGCTAGATTCACTTTTGCCAATTTTGCCCGCACCCATCTGTACGCCGCCATGGCGACCCTGAAAATCGGCATGGATATCCTTTTCCTAAAGGAGCGGGTTCAATTGAACATACTGCTGGGACACGGCGGATTTTTCAAAGCGACGGGAGCGGGCCAGAGGCTCATGGCCGCCGCGATGGGCGTTCCGGTCTTCGTGATGGAAACAGCCGGCGAGGGCGGCCCCTGGGGCATGGCGCTGCTGGCAGCTTACCTGATGAACAGAGAACCCCAGGAAAGCCTGGAGGAGTATCTGGAGCGCAAAGTGTTTGCGGGAAGCAAAGGGAGCAGCGTAGCCCCCGATCCGAAAGACGCCGAGGGCTTTGAAGCCTTCCTGAAGCGTTACAAGCAGGGACTATCCATTGAACGGGCAGCGGTGGAGTATTTGAAATAAAAAAGGGGTGTTATTGATGAAACTAAAAGAATATGAGTTTTGGTTTGTAGTAGGCAGCCAGTTTTTGTATGGACCTCAGGTACTGGACACCGTGGCGGTCCGCGCGGCTGAAATGGCGGGCCGGATGAACGAATCCGGCAATCTGCCCTGCCGGCTGGTGTACAAGGGCACGGTAAAAACCAATGAGGAAATTACGTCCATCATGAAAGAGGCGAATTATGCAGACGCCTGCGCTGGCGTCGTCACCTGGTGCCACACCTTTAGTCCGAGCAAAATGTGGATCAACGGCTTCGCGCAGCTGCAAAAGCCTTACTGCCATCTGGCCACCCAATATCACCGGGAAATTCCCAATGAAGAAATCGATATGGATTTCATGAACCTGAACCAGTCCGCCCACGGTGACCGGGAGCACGGCTTTATTGCCGCCCGCCTGCGGCTTGCCCGCAAGGTGATCGCCGGCTACTGGGAGGATGAAACCGTCCAGAAGCGCCTGGGCAGCTGGATGCGCGCTGCGGTGGGCGCGGCGTTCAGCAAGGGGCTGAAGGTGATGCGTTTCGGCGACAACATGCGCGAAGTCGCCGTAACCGAAGGCGATAAGGTGGAGGTACAGGCAAAGTTGGGCTGGCAGGTGAATACCTGGCCGGTCGGACAGCTCGCGGAGAGGATGAACGCCGTCACCGATACGGAAATCGACGCCCTGATGGAAATTTACCGCGCGGAATATGATTTTTCTACGGAGGATCTGGAAGCCGTGCGCTACCAGGCCCGGGAAGAGATCGCCATGAAAGCTATGCTGGACGCCGAAAACTGCCGGGCATTCTCCAACACCTTCCAGGATCTGTACGGCATGAAACAGCTGCCCGGCCTGGCCACCCAGCATCTGATGGCCCAGGGTTACGGCTACGGCGGCGAGGGCGACTGGAAAACAGCGGCCATGACCGCCATCCTAAAAGCCATGAGCGAGGGACAGAGCGGAGGCTCTACCTTTATGGAGGATTACAACTATCATTTGGCACAGGGAAACGAGTACAGCCTTGGCGCGCACATGCTGGAGGTATGCCCATCGGTGGCGGCGGCCCGCCCCCGCATTGAGGTGCACCCCCTGGGGATCGGCGACCGGGAAGCGCCGGCCCGTCTGGTGTTTGAGGGCCATGCCGGCCCGGCTGTTGTCATTAGCCTGATCGACATGGGCGGCCGACTGCGCCTGATCTGCCAGGACATAGAGTGCGTAAAGCCAATTCTGGAAATGCCGAATCTGCCCGTGGCCCGCGTCATGTGGAAAGCCATACCAAACCTCATTACCGGCGTGGAGGCATGGATCACCGCCGGCGGCGCCCACCATACGGTGCTCAGCTACGACGTAACCGCAGTGCAGATGCGCGACTGGGCACGGATGATGGAAATCGAATTTGTGCACATCGGAAAGGACACCACCATCGAAAGCCTGGAGCACGATCTGTTCCTGTCCGACCTGGCCTGGAAGCTGAAATAAGGAGAATCAGATGCTGGAACAATTGAAACAGGAAGTTTATCGGGCCAACCTGGAGCTGCCCCGCCGTGGCCTTGTAACCTATACCTGGGGAAATGTATCGGGAATCGACCGGGAGCAGGGGCTGATCGTCATCAAGCCCTCCGGTGTGGAATATGAAGACCTGCGTCCGGAAAATCTGGTGGTACTGGACCTGGAAGGCCGGAAGGTGGAAGGGAAACTGAACCCCTCCTCCGATACCAAGACCCATCTGGAGCTGTATCGGACTTTTCCGTCCCTGGGCGGCATCGTTCACACCCATAGTCCTCACGCCGTAGCGTGGGCCCAGGCGGGGGAGGATATTCCCTGCTACGGCACCACCCACGCCGACTACTTTTACGGCCCGGTCCCCTGCGCCCGCCACCTGACCTCTGCAGAGGTAGAAGAGGACTACGAACTCAACACCGGCAAGGTGATCATCGAAACCTTTGAGATGCGCGGAATCAATCCGGTTCATGTGCCTGGGGTGATCTGCTGCAGTCACGGCCCCTTTGCCTGGGGAAAGGACGCGGCCCAAGCGGTATACCATGCCGTAGTGCTGGAAGAGGTGGCACGAATGGCCATCCTCACCCGCCAGGTAAATCCGCATGCTCCCACCGCACTCCGACATGTGCAAGAGAAGCATTTCCTGCGCAAACACGGACCGAATTCCTATTACGGACAGAATAAATAGAACGTTTTTTGCAGAAAACAAAATCTCATGAAAGCTTCTAAATTCATCCTGTAAAGATCGAAGGAATTCATCCTTTTATCCCATTCACGATATAAATTTCCT
>NZ_AKFU01000030.1:0-89581 GCF_000277625.1 Clostridium sp. MSTE9 | reverse complement strand
TTCTTTGTGCGCTGTGCTTTACCGAAACATCCAAAAATGCAGCCGAAGTTCTATGACCACACGGGGGAATCAAAAGAATATTTGGTATGCCAAAAACATTTTATGTGTTTTAAGCAGATACTCCATACTTCAAAAACAGCAAACCGCCAAGCATCAGAAAGGCATTCATCTTCTTCGCCCAGCAGACCTTTCATCTGGGCTTTCTCATGGGTAAAGCATTTTTTAATAATCGGAATTCTTGTGGATGATGCCATACAGCATACAAGCCGCCTGAATATTGAACCAATCCTGTGTACTGTCAAAATCCTGCTGCAAAAGTCGTTCGGCTTTTCTGACCCGCCAATACGCAGTGTTATAATGGACATTCAGGTACTCAGCCACATATTTAATATTTTTATTAAAGTTAATATAGGCCTGCAAAGTATTCATCAGACCCGCATTCTTTTGCGCATCGTACTCCAACAGTGGTTGCAGCACTTTGTCAATATAGCTGTTCAGCTCATCTCCGCTGAGCTTCAAAATCAAATACAGGATTCCCAGCTGTTCATAATTAACAATCTTGGAAGAAGTGGGATACTTCTCGACTATTTCAAAGCACTCCCACGCTTCCCGATATGATTTGGATAAATTCAAAAGATTCTCATACAACTGTCCGACGGTGATCTGAATATTTTTATCGAGCCTGAGAATCTCCCGGCCAACTTCCACTGTTTGCTGCTGTTTGGTAAGGGCGCTTTTTGAAAAAGAAACCATGACGTAAATCAAATTTCTTTCCGGCACTACAATTCCATTAATCCCCCGTTTCCCCAAAAGAGAAACGATGTCTTTGACCAGCTTATTCGAACGGGCGGCCTGTTCAAACAAATTTGCGCAGGAAGAAAAATCCTCCTTTACAATAATCACGCCGAAATAATCCCGATAGTCGAGTCCCAGCTTTTCCGCGTGAAGAATCAGGCTTTTATCAATCACACCAGACAAAGCACCGTGGAACACGTCGCCCTTGATTTTCTGGGATACCTCAAACAGCTCGTCCTGTTTGAGCCATTCCTGTGCCACTACCAAGGATGCGTAGCTGAGCGCCAGCTTTTCCAATTCGTCCAGTTCATCCGTATTGGTAAACACAGTAAGAAAGCCCAATAGTTTGTTTTTTCCGATGACAGGCGAAATAAAATAGGTGCCATCCTCATCTTTGTAATCCATAATGCTTTGAAGTTTATTTTTTACAAACTCATTGTATCGGCTGAAATGAAAAAAGCTGGAAGGCAGCGGACAGTCCACCCCCTTAGGGGAATAGGCCACCGGCTCCAGCAGAATATTATACAGGACCACCGGGAACGAAATCACCTTTTCGAGATAATCCAGTATTTCTGAAAAACCGATTCCCCTTACAATAATATCGGTAAAATTATTCTGTATCAGCAGCATTTTCTCCAAATCCCGTTTCCGGTTTTGCAGCTCCAGAATATAATGCTTTTCCTTTTTGATCATATTGGATTGAAAGATCGCGATCGCCGCATAGTCTGCGGCGGCTTCCAGCAGTTCCAGATCCTCCGGCGAAAACTTCTGGTCCAGACTGTAATTATCGACAGTAATCACACCGATGATCTGATTATGAATAATCAGGCAGGCAGACATTACCGCTTTGGGGGATTCGGTAGAATCCCTGCTTCGTCCAAACCGAGACAGTGGAATGTCTGTTGGGCCCACATATGCCTCCAGCTCATCCACACTGTTAATGATAACCGACTGGCGGCGTTCAAAGGTTTTTCCGCTGATTGCTATCCCTGGAGGAATCTGATGCAGCAGTATTTCATTTTGAAATCCCGCACAGGACTGCAGACACAGAACCTTCTTCTCCTCATCGTACAAATACAGCACCCCGGCATTTGCGGAAGGAAACACTTTGATTACCTCCCGTAAAATATAATCCAAAATGGCGTCGCTGTTGAGAGAAGACGTAATGTTCCGGCCCATTTTCACCAACAGGTTGTAAGACTTTAATTTCTGCTCGTTGTCCATAGCTCACCCAGCCCCGGCACGCCCTCGCGTGCTTGTCTTTTTCTGATGGCGGAAGTTCGATCGGCTCATATTCGTTCAGTCGTTATCAGCCTGCCTTTCCTCACAACTTTTTATAGAAAATGACCGCGTATCCGATCCATCAAAGGGTCCCTTTTCGAAGGCCGATAAAGGGAAATTGGATCAAAAAAGGATTGCTTGTTAAGAACAGAATACAACGCCTTTTTTCCACTGTCAACATCGGAAAAGTTCCCAGCCGCAGCATTGATAAAGGCAACCAAACAGAGCCGAGTTTTTATTCAAAAGTTTTTTGATTTTTCATGATCTCCTGTGTAAATTGCAATCCGTCCTCCCACGTGTAAGCGAGCTTTCCATTTACGATCACATAGCGAATCCCCTCGGGAGGAAGCGCACAAATATCCATACCATATCCGCCCTTTTCCATCAGCTCCTCCGGCTTAAATATGACAATATCCGCATCCTTATCTTCTTGCAGCCGCCCTTTTGATGCAAGCTTCAGCCGATTGGCCGGGTCAATGGTCAGCTTTGCCAAGGCTGTTTTCAAATCCAGAATAGTTTCCTCGATCGCGAACCTTCGCAGAAAGCGCGCGGTGCTGCCGGAGCTGCGAGGATGCCCTTTGATCGCCCCCAAGACGTTGTCTCTGGTAATGATCGCGTCACTTCCCATAAATACCAAAGGATGCCGGAGCGCCTGCACAATATCTGCCCAAGGGGTGGCCCCGTGGCAGGCGACCGTGGTATCTTCCCCCGCTTTACGCAAAAGGGAAAACAGCTCGGGTGTACAGCGCTTTCCTTCCCATGGCCCAGTCAGAATCTCGATATCCTCATATGTAAATTCATAAATATGAAAAGGGTCGCCGTCGAAAACCGCAGACTGGATTCCAGTAGCCCATGTGTCGTATGGATACATATCCGCCCGCACATCAAAGCCCCGTTCATTCATTTTTTGCATGATATCCAGTGTCCTTTTCATATGGTCTTTCCCATAAATATTGGCCGCCAGGTGGGACAGCTGCATGCGCACCCCGGTCTCCTCCAGAATTTCCATCATCTCCGCAACTGCTGCTTCTGCCATCGCGGGATAATCGTAGCGCATATGAACAGCCAGAAAACCGTCATACTCACGAATGATCTCTGCGGCGTCCATCATCTCCTCTTTGGTAGTGCCCGGTGCATACTGCAGCCCGAAGGATACCCCCGAGAACCCCATCTTCAGGCCCTCGCGCACCATTTCCCGCAGGAGCTCTCTCTCTTGAAAAGAAGGCTTGTGATATCTGCCGATCCCCAACCATTCCCGCAGAGCGCTGTGCCCGATCAGGGCCAGATAATGAATCGGAAGGGTGCTTGTGGATATTTTTTGATAATACGGCTCAAAAGGATACACTCCTATCCCACAGTTGCCCCCCAGCATTGTGGTCACTCCCGCCCGCAGCATAACGTCGGCGGTGAGCTTGGGCAGGCTTTTGTTTTCTTCTTCATTCGCAGAGGGCACCACAGCATAGTCCTCGTGGGTATGAATGTCGATAAAACCCGGGCTTACCACACAACCCGACGCATCAATCACCTGGCGGCCGGTAAGCTTTTGCAAAGTCATTGCCTGGATCCGGCCATCTGTAATTCCCATGGAAAGTACCTCATCACGATTGCTTTCCGGATCAATGATTCTCCCATTTTCTATCACCAAATCGTACAGCACGTACTCACGCCTTTCATTCGTATGATATTTGAAATCTGTCTGCGATATAACCGCAGACAGATTTCACGATTTTGCTATCTCAATGATTGGTCAGTCGTCTGTACCGTTTTACAGTAAACCGGTACAGACCGAAAAACTGCCGCTCCAACAGGAATCATATTTCTCCCTGTACCTGGTCAATTATTGTGTTCTCCTCCTTGCTGCTGGGTTTCAAATAGGCAGCCAGAATATATGCCGCCAGAGAGAATCCCGCCCCCAAGGTGATACCGTCTGCGGGGATGATTCCGGTATAGGCAAGACCCCATCCGACCAGCCCGGCAATGATAGAAGCAAGGCCGGACAAAGCCGAGGGTCTCTTCCACGCAAAGCCCAGAAGAATCGGTACAGCCAGAGTCGCACCCATCAGATCCGCGCTCATGACCCAAAGGTCAAACATGGAGGGAGCGACAATCGCAAGGAACATTACGATCACTCCGCAAACCAGAGAACTTATTTTACTGGCCCGCAGATTTTCCTTTTCACTGGCCTGCGGCCGGATCCGATTATAAATATCCTTATGAAGAATCATAGAGCTGACCAGCAGCAGCGTATCGGCTCCGCCCATAATAACCGCCAGCAGCACCGAAAGGAACAGCGCTCCCACGATCGTATTGAACTGATCCATTACCATAAAGGGAAGAATGCTTTCCGGAGTCTCATAACCCGGATACAGAGAAAGGGCCGAGAACCCGATAATCATCATGATTCCCCCGCAGAGGACAAACAGCGCGATCAAAAACAGGATCATGGACTTGCGCAGGGTTTTCTGATCCTTTGCGGCATAACACTGCTGCCACATATCCGGCCAGGAGATAATTCCCAGCAAAAATACCAGCGCGGAAGAAATCGCAACGCCAGGAGTAAAATAACCGAAAAGCTGAAAATGCTCGGCAGGCGCCGAAGCAAAAACAGCGCTCAACCCACCCGCGTTGTTTACCAAGCAGAACGCCAGAATCACCAACCCGACCAATGTAATAGAGCCCTGTAACACATTGTTGCTGGCAACTGCCCATAATCCGCCGTAAGCAGTATGTAAAATGACAATGACCGCTGTAATCAGCAGGCTGGTTGCATAAGACAGATTCGTCAGCTTGACAAAGATGGAAGCCATCGCCATATATTGAAATGCAGTAATTGCCAGATAGCCGATCATGATAATCATCGAACAGAGGAACTGAGACCCTTTTCCGTAGCGATAACAGAACCAGTCCCCTACTGTTTCGCCGCCATGCCGAAACCCGAACTCGCTGATTTTGGGCGCCAGATACAGAATGTAGATCAAGTAGCTCAGGGCAACACCGATCACAAACCAAAGCTGTGATAGTCCCCTCTGGTAATACCAGCCCGTATATCCCACTACAGACGCCGCCCCTACCGCAGTGGATAACAAGGTGAAGAATACAAATAAAGTCCCGAATTGACGGCCGCCAACGGTATAATCCGTGTTGGTGACCGTATTTTTCTTTGCAGTATACAGCGGCAGCAGCAAAGTTACCAGCAAATATACTACGACAATTGCGATTGCACCCCAATTCATTGTGATACCTCCTTAATCATTTACAGCGCTAAATCGGCTTATGACTCAATTATAATCACGCCTTTATTGTTTAGCGATATAAATGAAAACAATAAAAACCCCATTTCCCTGTAATCTGTCCACAATGGAATAACCCCCGCATCCGTATGAAAGTACCGACAAAGCGGAAAGTGAAACCGCGCTTGACACGAAACACAACAACACCGGCCATGCCGCAGTGGATTCCCTTGCCTGCCCTGTTTATTTCAGGAAAATTTGGAAAAAATAACAACCGGTGATTGGAAATGAATTTATGGAAAAAACGAAAAGGGCAGGAAGAGGATTGCCCACCCAACGAGCAAAAACAACCGGGCGGCACAGAGCTGACTTTCTCTTTGGAAGAAAACCTGGCGACCCTCCGCTCCATTTTCGAATCGGACGATATGATACAGTTCCGAATTCTGGAAAACAAATCGCAGAAAGCCATCCAGGGCTGCGTGATTTATGTGGAGGGAATGACCGACCATCAGATTCTGGATGAATATGTCATCGAACAGGTGATCAGCAGCGATGTTCCCCGTTACACACGCACCGACTATTTGGAAGAACTGCAAAAAAAGGCGCTCCTCGCCAGCAATCTGTGTCTTACCCAGGATCTTCAGAAAATCACAGACGCAGTGCTGGTGGGAAACGCTGTTTTGCTGTTGGACGGCTCCCCAAAGGCAATTATTATTTACTGCAAAAACCTGGAGAGCCGCGCCGTAGAAGAGGCCAGCTCCGAACAGGCGGTGCGGGGGCCGCGGGACGGCTTTACCGAGCAGCTTTTGGTCAACCTGTCCCTGATCCGCAGAAGAGTTACCTCCGCCGATTTAAAATGCCAATACAAATATATTGGCAGGGTAACGAAAACAAAGGTCTGCATCTGCTACCTGAAAAACATTGCCTCCGATCAAATCGTAAAAGAACTGGAGCACCGTCTGAACGAACTGGATATCGACGGAATTGTAGATTCCGGATATATTCAGGAGATCATCAAGGATTCCCCCTTCTCTCCCTTTGACACAATCGGACATTCCGAACGCCCGGACTCCATTGTAGGCAAGCTGCTGGAGGGCCGGGTCGCGCTGGTTGTGGATGGGAGCCCCTTTGTCCTGACGGTTCCCTTTATTTTTCCAGAACTATTCCAGACGCCCGAGGACTACTATAACAATTTTATTTTTGCTTCCTTCAATCGGATGCTGCGTATTTTCGGCGCGGTTCTGGCACTGTTTGTCCCGGCTATTTATGTGAGTCTGACGAATTTTCATCAGGAGCTGCTCCCGACGCCTTTGCTGCTCAGTATTGCGGCGGGACGCTACGACGTCCCCTTCCCCACTGTGATCGAGGCCTTTCTGATGCTGATCGTTTTCGAAATCCTGCGTGAGGCGGGCGCCAGAATGCCCACTGCAATCGGGCAGACCGTCAGCATCGTCGGAGCTCTTGTGCTGGGAGAGGCCGCAGTGGACGCGAAGTTTATCGCCCCTTCTATGATCATCATTGTCGCCCTGACAGGGATCTCTGCTTTGATGAACACAAAGGTGCAGGGCGCTATTTTGGTACTGCGCTTTGTCTTTTTGATCCTGGCGGCCTTTATGGGGATCTATGGTGTTATTTTCGGTGCGCTGTGTCTTATCACACACCTGATGAGCATCCGTTCCTTTGGCATTCCTTATATGTTGAAGGAAGGCTCCATCCGATACACCGACATCAAAGATACCCTCATCCGTGCGCCGTGGTGGTATATGCGCCTGCGGCCCCAGTTGATCGCTTCCAAAAACAGAGTGCGTATGAGTCGGCACGCAAAGAAAGGAACGTAAGATGACCTCCATACGAAAAATCATTGCTTTGCTGCTCATTGTTCCGCTGCTCTCCAGCCTGTGCGGGTGTTGGAACTACCGGCTGCTGGAGGATCTGGGGATCGTGGCAGGGGTAGCGATCGACAAGGGCACCGATGATAAATTTGAACTCACGATGGAGATCGCAGACGCCAAAAGCGGCAAGGAACGAATGGTGGATTCCCACATTATCCACTCCTCCGGAAACACGATTTTCGACGCTGTTCGGGACGGTATCTCCATTATCGGGAAAAAATTATACTGGAGCCATACGCAAGTCATTGTCGTCAGCGAAGAGATTGCCCGGGACGAAATGATCAACGTAATGGATTGGCTGAACCGCGATTCAGAAACCCGCACCGATATTGAACTGTTTGTGGCAAAAGGAATGCCTGCAAAGGATATTTTCACAATAGATAACCCCAGCGGCAATATTATCTCTTTTACGTTGGAGTCAATGATCGAAAACGAGACGAGCTTGTCAAAGGCCAGAAAAACACAGACCTGGAAATTTGCCAATGACCTGATCTCTCCCGGCATTTCCCCGCAAACCCCCGCTGTGATGCTCTGGGACGACAGCAAAGAACAGACCCCTATGGTAGAAGGGGCCGCGCTGTTTCATGATTCTGTTTTTGTCGGCTTTCTGGATGGAGCCGACACCAAGAATCTTCTTTTTGTACAGGACCGAATCGAAGGGGGGCTTTTGACTTTTCCGCTCAACTATCAGGGGAAAAAGCTGTCCGTTTCCCTGGAAATCTTTGAGAACCAGACAAGATTTGAAACCAGCTGGACGAATTCGGTTCCAGAAATAAAGATCACGATGAAAACAATCGTAGCCCTTGACGAGCTGCAGGGCACGCCCGGTGAGATTGACGAGAAGCTGATTGCCGCCCTGGAAGAGGCCGCACAGGTGTATCTGAAAAATAATATCGAGGCTACGATTCGTCTGGTTCAGAACCAATACGACTGCGATACTTTCGGATTTGGAAATTATATTTATCGTACCGAATCTCAGAAATGGAAAAAAATAGAGGCTGACTGGGATACGATTTTCCCGAAGCTGAAAGTGACCGTAGTTCCAAAGGTCATGATTAAAAACAGCGCGACCCAGGAAAAAACGATTTTCGGGGGTGTCGGTTAGTGTTTGCTCTGGTTTTACTCGGGTATGCGTTCATTGTCCTGATCGACACCATTCCTGTTTATAAAGACGGGACGCGCAGAGAATTCTGGGTCTCCACTAGTCTTTTAGCTGTCTCTTTGATTGTGGCGGTTTTGTTCTCTCTGGGAGTCGATCTGCCCAGCCCGGCAGATCCCCTGAGACAGCTCATTACAAAAATCTATGGCTTGTAGCGCGAGGATGATATATGAATCAAGAACGCATCACAAACCATCAGCTGTTCAGTATGGTTGTACTGTTTGTTATCGGCAGCTCATTGATCGTCGGAGTGGCCGCGCAGGTTGAAATCGATAAATGGATTGCCATCCTGATTGCTTTGGCTGCGGCCGTGCCTACGCTAATGGTATATATCAAGCTGCTTTCTCTGTTCCCCGGAAAGAATCTGTTCGATATTTTATTCCTTGTTTTCGGAAAATGGGTAGGCCGGCTTTTCGTTTTGCTGTACACGTGGTACGCCTTCCACCTGGGCGCTATGGTGCTGCGCAATTTCGGTGAATTTGTCAATATGATGGCCATGCCGGAAACCCCTATGATCATGCCGATTCTGCTGATGGGAGTTTCCTGTATTTGGATCGTCAAGGAAGGAATCGAGGTTTTGGGGCGCAGCGCCTTCTTCCTGCTTCCCATTATCGTCGCCATCATTTTCATTGTGCAGCTGCTGTGCATTCCCCAGCTGAACCTGCAGTTTTTAACGCCGATTCTGGCGGACGGCTGGGAACCTGTATTGGAAGGCGCTTTCTCCACCTTTTCGTTCCCTTTTGCTGAAACTGTTCTATTTGCCGCCGTCTTATGCTGTCCGGCAAATAAAAAAGCTCCCTACAAGCCCTTTTTAGGCGGACTGATTGCAGGCGCATTCATTATTCTGACCGTCACCTTCCGAAATCTTATGGTTATGGGGGCCACCTTAAAGCAGAGCCCTTATTTCCCTTCCTATATTGCGGTGGGAAGAATCCGCATCGGCGATTTTTTACAGCGTATGGAAATCACGGTATCGATCGTCTTCGTGGTTGGGGCTTTTATTAAAATCAGCATTTGTCTGCTTGCCGCCAGTACCGGGGTTAAAAAGCTGGTCGGCCTGAATCATTTTCGCTCTGTCGTTATGCCGATCGGCATACTGATGATTCTGCTGGCGAACGGAATTTATAAAAACACCATAGAAATGGTAAAATGGGCCTTTGATATTTATTCTTACTATGCGCTGCCGTTTCAGCTGTTTATCCCTCTTGTATTGTTAGGAATCGCCCTGATTAGTAAGCATAAGGAAAAGAAGGCCAATGAGCAGCCTTCTTCTTAATGATAGAAAGCAGCAGAAAAACCAAACAATCTGAATTTTTCCGCAGACGAACCAACGCCCTAAAAGATTGATGCTTTTGCGGGGTGTCCGTCTTCTATATAATAAAAAGGATAGAAAGGGAGAAGGCTCTGCTTTTCTCCCTTAGCAGGCAATTATTCGTTTTCTGTCGCCCTTTCCCATGCAATGATTGTTCATAATTTTATTTTATAATGACCTTGTTCTCTTTCGAATCGGACATAGCACACTTTCATAAAATATAAAAGTAAATTATTTCGTAAATTATATAATTTGTTTGAGTTTTTTTGAGTTTATTTGTAGCTCTTATTTTATCATAAGAACTATATAGCGGCTAGCGGCACAATTTTTACACCGGCAGTATGATTCGGCACAATTTTTGTCAAGCTATATAAAATTCAATAACATGCCATAGAAAAAGCCATATGCAAAGATCAAGTTTTTTGTATTAGACAAACATATCTCTTCCTGCTACAATAAGTAAGATTGTTTAAATTGTAATTTTGTTTCTTTGCCAGCTTTTGATCTGAACGTTTGAAAGCATGAGATTCCAGCTTCCAGGAACTCTTCCCAAGTCATGGGACCGCGTTTTTCTCAAAGCTGAATCCAATGATAAAGCAGCAGAGTCAGTTATTCCTCATCGTGCCAGTTCTTTTGGCACTGTTCTTATGCCGATTGATTGAATTACTCATAAAAAGCGGCGTTGTTTCGTGAATAAACAACGGAACGCGCTGTGAAAATTGTGATACAAATGAAAGGAAGATTCTCATGAAATGTCTCATTATTGACGCTGTCCATAGCTCTATTTCGGAAGAGCTCGGCAAGTACATGCAGGTTGATACCCACATGCTCCCCTCCCAGCAGGAGCTGGCCAAACTGATTCCCGATTACGATGTGCTGGTCATGCGTGTTGACCCCGCCATCAACAAGGAAATTCTAGATGCAGCCAAGAACCTGAAGGTGATCGGCGTTTGCTCCGTCGGTCTGAACCACGTTGACCTGGAGACCGCCAAGGCAAAGGGCATTCAGGTGTTCAACGCACCCGGCCTGAACGCCAACGCCGTAGCAGAGCTGACCCTCTCTAAGATGCTGGATATCGCCCGCCACACCATTCCCGCCGACGCCGACGTTAAGGTAAACAAAAACTGGGACAAATATAAGTTTGTCGGCAGCGAACTGAGAGGCAAGACACTGGGTATTCTGGGCTTTGGCCGCATCGGCCGCCGCGTAGGCGAGCTGGGCCGCGCTTTCCTGATGAACGTAGTGGCTTACGATCCCTTCCTGAAGCCCGAGGACTTTGAGAAAGAGAACGCCAAGGGCATGGATATTGATGAACTGCTGAAGGTTTCCGACTATATTTCCATTCACATCCCGCTGACCCCCGACACCAAGAATCTGTTCAACGCTGAGTCGATTGCCAAGATGAAGTCTGACGCTGTCGTGCTGAACATGAGCCGTGGCGGCATTGTCAACGAGCAGGATATGTATGAGGCTCTGAAGGCCAACAAAATCGGCGGCTATGCCACCGACGTAATGGAAAATGAGCTGGCAGCCGGCGGCCTGGGCGAGGGTGCTTCCTTTGATTCCCCCCTGTTCGAGTGCGATAACTTTATCGTTACTCCTCATCTGGGCGCTCAGAGCTTGGATGCTTCCCGCGACATCGGTGTATTCATTACCGCGAAGCTGAAAGAAGCTTTGAACCTGAACTAATCAGTGTAATCACTGAATTTATAGTATTTCAAAAAAGGCCGCCCATAAAAGGGCGGCCTTTTTTCCCGATTATGATTCGCTTTAGCCGTCAGCCCACAGAAACACTGGATTTCTGCGGACTGACGGCTATCGCTTTTCTTACTGAAAACAGAAAAGGACAGCAAACGATCTACCTGAGCAGCGGGCCTGCTTCTACCAAGCCGATTCCCGCGGCGCCGGGGCCGGAATGCGCCCCTACGACAACCCCCAGATCGCTCCGGTAGATTTGTCCGGAAAAGGACGCCGCTTTTCTCAGATAATCGATGGCGTAATCGGCATCCTCGGAAAATTCCGCGTTCTGAACGGTGACAATCAATTGACTCCAATCGGAAATACGCGAAATCGCAATATCCATCATCGTTTTCAGGGAATTTTTTCTGCCGATCACGGCCTTCACCGGGCGGACGGCGCCATTGATAAATTCACACACCGGCTTGATCTGGGCCAGCTTCCCCAAAAAGGCGGTCGCTCCCCCGATTCTTCCTCCGGCTTCCATATATTTCAGATTGTTCACGACAAACAGCGTGGTAATGCTGCCCACCGCCTGATTCACCCTGCTGACAATCTCCCGAAAATCTTTACCGCTTTCTATCATTTTGGCAATTGCGATTTCAAGGGAGGCCTGTCCACAGGCACAGGTGTTCGAATCGATCACCTCAACCTGTACGTCTTCATGCTGTTCGATGAAAACATTCTTCGCCAGAGAAGCCGTTTGAAAGCTGGAGGAAAGCTTGGAGGATATGGTTGTCACAATAAAATCTTTGGCACCCCGGATATACCGTTCCTCCAGCGCGGCCAGCCAATCATTCACATTGGGCGCAGCGGTTTGGGGAACATCCTCAGGGTTCTTTTCCATATGCTCATAAAACTCGCGTGCACTGTAATCGACATTCTCGCAGTAGTAATCTGTATTTTGAAATTTAAAGTAAAACGGCACCTCTTTCATCTGATGCTGCTCTACAACCTCCCTCGGCAGCCCGCCAGAGGAGTCCGCAATAAAACATATTTCTTTACTCATGTTATCCTTCCCATCCATTCATCCGGTTTTGATTTGCCGGGCCGCACCCGCTCAGCATAATACCACATCTCTTTCAGCTGATTGGCTGAAAAAGCATCAGGTAATATGTACCGGAACACCGTTGACCTCAACGCCGTCTTCCGCACGAATCATAATATATTTTACACCGTTGATGACACGTGTTTCCACCAGATGATCCGTGCTTCCGTTCACCTGAATCTTTATGTTCGGCGCAGTTACCACCAGCTGGTTTGTTTCTACCAGATTCTTCGGGCTCAGATTGGTTTCGGGGCCAAACTGTTCGTCAAACTGCTTTTCAAAGCTTTCAATATGCTCTTTAGAGACTCCATGAGTCTCAAGAATCCGCGCGACGTGGCCTTTGGAGACAGTCAGCGGGATTTCTTCCTTATTGGCCTTGTGCTCCTCAATCAGATTTTTCAGCTGTTCCTGCACGGCGCATACGGTGTCAAAGTCGCATTCGCGCTCAAGCGATTCGCATAAGATGCTCTGAAATGTCTCTTTCTGTTCCGCGGCAGGCATGGGAACATTGCAGTGAAACATGGTGTCGACAAATTGAGCATAGGTTTCGGAGCTGTCCTGAACATAATAAAGCGTACTGTAAATATTGGCGCTCCGATCGTCGAATGCCGGGAATAAAAATCCGAGCTTTGGCGGGGAAACAGCCCAATCCGTTTTGCAGTTGCGGAACGTGTTTTCATTTACATAGTATCCAAGCACCGGTTTGGTCAGCTTCACGGGACAAATGCTGCACAAAATATAAGAATACACCTCGGTGGAATTGTCGTCCTGTGTTTGTCCATCTTTGGAGCGAAACGGAACGTCATAAGTATCATGGGTCAAAAGAATGAGATAATTCTCATCCAGTGCAATAGAAGCAATCACATTTTGAAAAAAGCGGTGTATGACGTCCTCATCTTTCAGAGAAGAGTCTTTCAGCGCCATCAACAAGCGGTGTTCTTCACTGTCGACCACCTGCTGCGTGGAAAACTCCATATTGATCAGGTTCTTATTTAGAGTACCCGAAAGTGTTTTTTTCAGGATAGAGATAAAATTTTCCGCCTCCTCCTGAGGCATCAATGCGACGGACTGATTAAATTCAGAGATAATTTCGCCCTTGGTGTTCACGTAGCATCCGCGTATACTCCGAATATTATTTTTTTCTGTCCGAAAGCGGCGGCGGATTTCTGAAACTTCTTTTTCATTCATGATAAACCCTCACAAATTCTTTTGCTGTGATTCATTTTGCAATCGAATCCTGCCAAACCTTCGCGGCTTTCCATTAACAGAAAGTCTCTTGGTTATAACAGTTTTTACTTTTTCTCGTAATCAATACCATACCATATTTTTTTCCAGTTTTGCAACCTTTTTACTGGATTAGTAATCCATTTTTTGGCAGGGCTTATTTGGGAAACAGAAAAGTAGCGTTTTTGCGGGCGATTGCTACTATTCTTTTGCAGGCTCTGCCCTACCGAAGAACTGGTGATGAACAATTTCTCTCTGGCACAGGAAGCGGATGGGATCAATGATATCGAAATCTCAAAACTACTTTGCGCATAAAGAAAGTCACTGCGGAGTTGCAGCTCCACAGCGACTAAGGTTTCCATCACACATCATACGCATACTTGATCTAACAAAACATTATGACCTCTTACCTAATGTAGTCTGGGAATTGCTATGACAATGCTAATGCCATAGTTGAAAATATCTTCTCAATTTTGAAGTAGAATATATTTTCCGGCACAAACTTCGGACCTTTGCCGATGCCAATCGGATGATGGATGAGTGTATCCATTTCTATGACTATGAGCACACCCAGATAAAAACAAGACTGGCGCCACTTGCGTTGCGCCAGCCCTGTTTAAAACTCGAAATCCTGCATGGGGTACTTTTTGTTCCGTCCGCATTATCCGGACCCGTTCACCGGATCAGGTTCCTCAGTTGGTATACAGATTGGTCCAATGTTCCAAAATCTGCTCTTTGTTTTCGGTCAGCCATTTGGTATCGCGTTTGACCCACTTGATGCTTTCAGTAGCCGGCAGATATTTGGAATCAATCGTTTCGGGGGTTGTCATGCGCAGGGTGCCAAGACCTTCACCCAAAGCCTTCTGCCCCTCGGGGCTCATAATATAATTGATGACGGCTTTTGCATTCTCCGCATGAGGCGCTCCCTTGAAGACTGTGGTGCCGAAAACGGAGGCGGAGGTGCCCTCTTTGGGATAAACCAGCTTAATATTCTGCGCTCCGGACTTCATCAGAGCGGCGATGCCGTCCTCATAAGTCATGCCCACAACATACTCGCCGCTCTCTACGCTCTTAAAGCACGCGGAGGAAGAAGAAGCGATGACCAGCTTGTTTTTCAGAATTTTTTCAATATAATCCCAAGACTCCTTGGAATCATTGCCGTAAACAGACATAATGTTGGACAGGTTGTTCCACGCGGAGGAAGAGGAGGTCGGGTCGGCAAGCAGGACTTTGCCGCTCAGTTTCGGATCCAGCAGATCCTCATAGCTGTCAATCTCGAGGCCCAAATCCTTCTCCAGTTTGCTGTTGACACAGAAAGCGGCGGTGGAAAGGTGATCCATGTTATAAAAACCATTGGGAGATTTGTATTCCTCGGGCACGGTACTCTCATAATCCGACAGCCAGTGCTCGAACAGATCGGTGTAATGATCGCCGTCAGAAGCATCCAAACCGCCCCACATCATATCGCCCTGCGGGTTGTTCTTTTCTGCATCGATTCGGGCGGTCAGCTCGCCTGCCGTGCCGTTTACTACCTCTACATTCAGGTCAGGGAATTTTTTCTCGAGCAGTCCAAGCAGAACGTTCAGATCATTTTCCGTCATTGTGGAATAAAGCACCAGATCACCGGAGGCGGTCTGGCCAGCCTCACTTTGAGCCGTGCTTTCTGCCGCAGCCGCCGAGCTGGCCGGCGCCGCATTACCGCCGCAGCCCGCAAGTGATGCCAGCATACACAGGGCCGTAGAAAACGCAATTACCTTTTTCATAACTATCCCCTTTTTTTGTTCGTTTTTATTTCAGGCCACCCGGCCAGAATCACATTTTGATGTCTTCATCCTTGCTGATAAAGAGGTATGCCAGCAAGATGGCTGCCGTCAGTACCGTAAGGATTGCCGAAAACGCGCAGGCAAGACCGTAGTTGCCGCGCCCGATGGCCACGTAGGCCGACATGGTAAGAGTGATTGTTTTGTTGTTGTACAGGATAATACCGCTGGACATTTCCGTCACAATCGAAACAAAACTGAGAATTGCGCCTGAAACAATGCCGCTCGACATCATCGGCACCGTGATCTTCCAGAAAGTTTTCATCTTTGATGCGCCAAGGCTGATGGCGGCCTCCTCCACACTGGGGGAAATCTGCATCAAGGTTGCGGTTGCCGAACGGATGGTATATGGCATTCGCCGTATCACGAGGGCAACGATCATGATGGTCATGGTGCCGGTGAGCGCCATCGGCTTCTGATTGAACGCAATGACCAGCGCAATGCCGATGACCGAGCCCGGCATAATATACGGCAGCATAGACATGGTATCGATCGCATGGTTGAACACATTGCCGCGCCGTACCACCAGATAGGCAATCAGGATGGCCATAATCACGATGATGATGAGAGAACCGATGCCAAGCAGCACCGTGTTGTTGATAGAGCGCACCAGCAGCTTTTTGATGGCCAAATGGTAGCTGTCCAGAGAAAATCCGGGTTTAAACACCGCCTGATCGCAGTTGCGGAACGAAAGATAAATAATGTACACCTGGGGCAGAAACGCAATCAGCACCAGCAGATAGCTGTACAGGTACATCAGTACGCCCAGAATTCCCTTCGGCTTTTTCTTATCGATCGGGTGCAGTGCATTGATGGAGAATTTAAATTTGCTGGTTCCCCATTTCTGCAGCAGAAACACCAGGGCCGTCACCACAATGGCGATCACGCTGATCGCCGCCGCAAAATTGTGGTTCTGGCCGGTTTCACCCAGATACTGGTTGTAAATCTCCACCGGAAAGGTACGGTAGCCCTCACCGATCAACAGCGGGGTACCGAAGTCGGCAAACGCACGCATAAAGACCAGCAGCGCCGCCGCCAAGACCGTAGGCATCGACAGACGCATCAGCACATTGAAAAAGCGTTTGATGCCGACACAGCCCATATTGGCGGAAGCCTCCATCAGTGTATTGTCAATATTTTTGAACGCGCCGTTCATATAGACAAACACCAGCGGGAACAGCTTGAGCGCCTGCACCAGAAGAATCCCGTTAAACCCGTAAATGTTGCCGACATGAATGCCGAGCAGCCCCTCAAGCACCTGCGTTACTACGCCGCTGCGCCCCAAAAGCAAAATCCACGCATACGCGCCGATAAACGGGGCGGACATACAGCACAGCACCGCCAACACAAAGAGGAATTTTGTCCCCTTAAGCTGATAGAAAGAATAGAAATACGAAAACGGAATCCCGATCAGCAGCGTTACCAAAGTAACTGCAATACTGACCTTAAAGCTGTTCAGAACGGTATTGATGTAATACTGCTTGGAAAAGAATTTGGCGAACTGCGCCAGGGAAAAGCTGCCGTTCGCATCCCGCACGGACTGCTGCAGAACGCCGAACATCGGGTAAATCAGGAACAAAAAGAAAAGACCGAGAAACAGAAAGGTGATACCGGTCCAGACTTCCATCTTTTTTGTTTTCATTTCTGCGCCCGTCCTTTCTTACCGGGCGTCGCAGTCATTGCGCACGCCCTCCAGAATATTAGCCGAGCCGTCTGCCGCGAACAGATTGGCCTTTGTCATGTTGACCGTAAGGGACAGCTCTGTCCCCTTTTCGTAGCTCTGCCCCAGCTTGGATTCTTCAATACACTCAACCGCGGTGCCGTCTTCCAGATGCATATAGCAGTGGGTATTCAGGCCAAGGAACACGCAGTCATCCACCACCGCGCGAATGCCCGGCGTACACTTGGGGTTGATGAGCAGCTCCTCCGGCCGGATAGAAGCCTTAATCGGGCCGGGAATCCGGTACTGCTCCAGAACATGCGGCACCTCGACCGTATAATTCCTCAGACGCAGATATGTAAGACCATCTTTCAATTCAAGATTTGCGTCCATCACGTTCGAGCGGCCGATAAAGGTAGATACAAACAGGTTGGCCGGGCGCTGGTACAGATCTTTCGGCGTGCCGACATGCTGCACCACACCGGCGCTCATGACGGCAATGCGGTCTGAAACCGCCATTGCCTCCTCCTGATCGTGCGTCACATACACCGTCGTAATTCCAACATTGTGCTGGATGTTTTTGATAACCGTGCGCATTTCGACGCGCAGCTTGGCGTCCAGATTGGAAAGCGGCTCATCCATCAGCAAAACGTCGGGCTGAATACACAGCGCGCGGGCCAGCGCCACACGCTGCTGCTGCCCGCCGGAAAGACGGTCCGGCATACGGTCGGCAAAGCTTTCGATCTGCATCAGCTTCAGAAATTTTTCCGCCTGATCGTGAATTTGATCCTTCGGGAAGCTCTTGTTCCGAAGACCGAACTCTACGTTTTTGCGCACAGACAGATGCGGGAAAATCGCATAGTTCTGGAACACCATACCGATGTTACGCTTGGCAGGGTCCAGATCGTTAATCCGCCGGTCGTTAAAGTAAAAGTCACCGCCCTCAATCGAATTGAACCCGGCGATCATGCGCAGCAGCGTTGTTTTACCGCAGCCCGATGGGCCAAGCAATGTAAAGAATTCCCCCGCACGAATATTCAGGTCCAGATCCGGAATCACGACAGCATCGCCATACTTTTTACAGGCATGGCTGATGTTGATGTTGATGCTCATGGATGTTCCTCCCTCGCTTTTGCTTCGCTATTTTACGGCGGCCTGCGGTTGCCCGCGCAAAACACTGATTCCCTGTTCTTCAAAATGCTGCGCTACTGCATCCGACATATGCCAGTCTGTTACCAAAACGTCGATTTCACCGGCCGGCACGATCTGCATCAGCGAATCGTTGCCGTATTTGCTGTAATCCATCAGGATAAATTTTTCTTTCGAGGCCGCCAGCGCCACCCTTTTGAGTTCCGATTCCCGCAGACTGGGGGTGGAATAGCCGCGCTCTACGGTAAAATGGTCGCCCGTAATGAACCCTTTATCAAAAAACATTTTTTTCAGTGAATTTTCGGTTGTCGACCCGACGCAGGAATGGATACTCGGCCGCAGCTCACCGCCGACGACAATCACCTCAATATCCTGCACACGTGTCATTTCCATCGCAATGTTGATGGCGTTGGTACATACCATGATATGGCGTTTCGGCCCTTCGACAATCAGTTTGGCCAGCTCGATCGTCGTTGTGCCGGTATCCAGAAAAATGGCCTCGCCGTCTTTAATACAATCGTAAGCCGCCTGTGCAATGGCCTGTTTTTCCAGCACATGCAGCGTTTCTTTTTCCTGATAAGAGCGTTCGCGCAAAGAACCGGAAAGGCTGACCGCCCCGCCCCAGGTGCGGCGCAGCAGGTCTTCCTTTTCCATATCGGCCAGCAGCTTGCGAACCGTCACTTCAGACACCTGCAGCTGTGCGCTGAGCTCGGTAACCGTAACCGACGCGTTTGCCTTCAGCTCATCCATAATAAATTGCATTCTTTGATCTCTCAGCATTTTTTGCCTCCGCTCCACTTTTCGAAACAATTCGAAAGTGTATATAGTTATTATAATGATGTGTAAAAAGTGTGTCAATGAAAGCAACCACCAAAAAATCGGTCTTGTTTTTGGATAATTGATCAATTTTATAAGGATACAACCTTTTATTTTAGTAATATTATGTTAAAACATTAATTAACACACTTTTTGTTGCTAAAAATACCCAAATAACGTTTTTCAAATTATTACGATTTTTTACGATTTTATATAGACAATCGAAACACGATCCGTTATAATGGAATCGAAATTTTCCACAACACGTGTGCTGCCTATCAACCAGATTTTTCATCTAAAACAAGGAGTGATTTCGGCGATGATGATCGACAGTAAAAAATACAGCGGCGCCTGCGCCTGTGGGCACGACCACAGTATGGATACAAACCTTGCGGTAATACAGGCCGGCTGCCTAAACCAACTGGATGACTACCTTCAGCAGTTTGGGCTGCAGGGACCCCGCGCCGCCATTTACGACGAAAACACTTATCACGCGCAGGGGCTTGTTCGCCCGCGCGCCGAACAGGAAATTATTTTAGCCCCTGAAAACCTTCACGCCAACGAAATTGCGGTAGAAAAGGTTTTGTCGCAGCTGCGCGGCGACATCGCTATTCTGATTGCGGTCGGCAGCGGCACCATTCACGACATTACCCGCTACTGTGCGCATGACCGCGGTATTTTATTTATCTCTTGCCCGACGGCGGCCACAGTGGACGGTTTTTGCTCCACAGTATCCGCCATGACGTGGTACGGTTTTAAAAAGACCCTGCCCGGCGTCGCCCCCGCCCTGGTGCTGGCCGACCTGAATGTCATCTGCAAAGCGCCGGCGTATCTTGCTTTGTCCGGTGTCGGCGACATTTTAGGCAAATATACCGCCCTTGCCGACTGGAAAATCTCGTCCGCGGTATCCGGTGAGTTTTTCTGCCCGCAGATCGAATCTATGACCCGCAAGGCAGTGCAGGCCGTTTACCAAAGCGCGCGCCGTCTGGCCGACCGCAACGAAGAGGCATATGAAGAGCTGACTTACGGCTTGCTGCTCAGCGGCCTCGCCATGCAGCTGATGGGGAATTCCCGTCCGGCTTCCGGTGCGGAGCACCACATTTCACATCTGATCGAAATGGAACCCGATGGGCTTGGCGTTCATTCAAATGCTTTGCACGGCGAGAAGGTGGGCGCCGCCACTCTGTTGGTCGCAAGGGAATATCATCATCTGGCCGAAACCGAAGACATTGCCCCGCATGTACATACCTATCGTTTTCCCGACCGCTATTATCTCTTCCCCATTTTCGGCGAGCGCCTGACCGACGCTGTTTCAGAGGAAAACCGGGACAGTTGTATGAAACCCGTCACCCCGACAGCTCTGATCGAGCACTGGGCTGAAATTCGCAGCATTATTGCGGAAATTCCTGCGGCAGACGAGCTGCAGTCTTTGTACCGCGATGTCGGCATGAAATCCACGCTTGCCGATCTGGGGGTTCCGCAGTCTGCCCTGCCGAAGCTGATGGAGTATTCTCCCTGCGTGCGCAACCGCATGACGCTGATGCGCATCCGCCGCATGATCGACCTTCCCTACTGCGAATAGCCCTATTTCCCCGCCGCCTCGCAGGGAATGGGCGGGCAACACCACGCGCCGTGCGCCAAAGGAGATCAGGATGCAGTACCTTATCAATCAGGATTCCGAAAACAGGCTGTCCCGCATCCGCTGCTTTGCGCTGGATATGGACGGAACCGTCTATCTGGGCAGCCGCTGGATCGACGGGGCCAGAGAATTTTTGCATCGGATAGAGGAAACCGGCCGCCGGTTTTGCTTTTTGACAAACAACTCCTCGAAAAATGCCCGGTGTTATTTTGAAAAGCTGGCAGACATGGGGCTGCCCATTCAGCCGCAGCAGCTGGTGACCTCCGGTCATGCGACGGTCGCCTATCTGAAAAAACATCACCCTGGCAAAAAGGTATTTCTGCTTGGCAACCCCCAGCTGTGCGAAGAATTTATTTCGCTCGGCATCCCGCTGGAAGAAGATCACCCCGATCTGGTGGTGACCGCTTTCGATACCTCTTTGACCTATGCCAAAATGTGCAGAGTATGCGACCTTGTTCGCGCAGGCCTGCCGTACCTGAGCACCCACCCCGACCTGAACTGCCCGACAGAAACCGGCTTTGTCCCCGATTCGGGGGCCATTCACGCGTTTATCCACGCTTCGGCCGGGCGCTGGCCTGACGAAATCATCGGCAAACCCAACCGCGCCATCATTGATTTTACGCTGGAGCAGACCGGCAGCCTTCCGGAGGAGACCGCAATGGTAGGCGATCGCCTGTACACCGATATCGCCGCCGGGGTGAACAACGGGCTGACCGGGATTCTGGTGCTCAGCGGCGAAGCCGCACTGAAGGATATAGATGGATCTGATGTTCATCCGGATTTAATTTTTGATTCTGTGAAAGAAATGATTCCGCTTTTGTAAGCGGCAAGGAAGGAAACCTTATGCCTGACACCAAGCTGCTGCGGGTTGCCGCCTTTGATTTGGATGGCACTCTAACCCAACATAAAACGCCGCTGAGTGCGGCGCATCGCGCGGCCCTGGATCAGCTGGCAAAGCGCTTCCGGCTGTTGATGGTGGGCGCGGGGATGTGCGCGCGTATTTTTGAGCAGATGGAGCATTATCCCATCGACATACTGGGCAACTATGGCATGCAGTTTGCCCGGTATGAAAACGGACGACTGAACATGGTTTTTCATAAAACACAGCCGATTAACCGGCCTTTGATTGAGGAGCGCGTCACGCGGCTGCGCAAAGCCCTGGGGTTTACGCAGTTTACCGGGGACAATGTGGAATACCACGACTCCGGCTGCCTGACATTCCCGTTGCTCGGCACCAGGGCCGGCCCCGCGGACAAACTGGCCTTTGACCTGAACCGCAGCCGCAGGCGGCTGATTTATCCTGCCGTGCGCGACGCTTTCCCGGAATACAATGTGTTTATCGGAGGCTCTTCTTCGTTCGATTTCGCACCAAAACCATTCGATAAATATTACGCGCTGAAGCGATGGTGCGAACAATTCGGGTTTTCTACCGAACAGATTGTCTATTTCGGAGACGATTACGGCCCGGGCGGAAACGACGAGGCTGTTCTTCACTCCGACGTACATTTTGTGCGCGTAGACGATTACCATGATTTTCCCGCAATTGCGGCGCAGTATTTCTGACGTGGAAACGAATCCGCTCAAAAGATGTATGGCCGCAGATGTTTTCCCATACTCCCCTTCCATCGGCTAGTATGCCGTCAATGCAAAGAGGCCGGCGCCGCAATGGCGTCGGCCTCTTTGCATTGACGGGCATTGCCGCACTTTCAGCACTCTCAAGCCCTGGTCTTAGTTTACAAACGGGTTCGCCGGCCATGCGATTGCCCGTAATAGGCATTCGTCCCGTGCTTGCGGAAATAGTGCTTGTCCATCAGCTCCTGCGGCATCGGCTTTGCATCCGGATTGATCTGCAGCGTAAGGCTGGCCATTTTGGCGACCTCTTCCAAAATCAGCGCATATTCCACCGCCTGCACCGGATCAGCCCCCCAGACGAACGGCCCATGGTTTGCCACCAGCACAGCCGGGGCCTGTTCAGAATTCTTGCCCAGCTTTTGAAGGGTCTCGACGATCACGTCCCCGGTACGACGTTCATAATCGTCCTGGATTTCTTCACGGTACATCGCTCTGGTGCAGGGAATTTCGCCGTACATATAGTCCCCATGCGTTGTGCCAAAGGCCGGTATAGGGCGATTGGCCTGCGACCACGCTGTGGCATAGGTGGAATGGGTATGCACAACGCCGCCGATTTCTGAAAAACTGCGATATAAAACCAGATGGGTGGAAGCGTCAGAAGACGGGTTCAGCTCACCCTCGACGATATTCCCGTCCAAATCCAGCACAACCATATTGTCGGGCGTCAGCTGCGGGTAATCTACACCGCTTGGCTTTATGACCATCAGCCCGCGTTCCCGGTCGATTCCGCTTACATTCCCCCAAGTCAGAGTAACCAGTTCGTATTCAGGCAGCAGATGATTTGCCCAGCAGACCTGTTCTTTCAATTCTTTCAGCATTCTATTCCTCCCATTGAAAAGCGGCCGAAGGATTTTCTTTTTGTTCCGAAACCGGTACGGCAGAAATCCTCCATTTTTTGTTTTTCCGCTGCCAGACGACGCCGCGCGCAACAAAAGCAGCAGCGTTTCTATCTTATTTTTCGCAACATGTCTCCCGTGTTGCCCTAATATTATATTACCCAATTCAGGCAAAAAAAGGAATACCCAATTTACTCGGAAAAGCCGATAATATTAAACGCCATATCATGTAAACGATTGTGCCAATTATCTCGAGATGTCCAAGTTCTTCTGTACAGATATCCGTAAAACAGCGCTTCCGATTCGCCGGCAAAGCAGCGAATCGGAAGCGCCTGGTTTTGTGTACGGATCGATTGGATCAGTTATGCTTGCCCGGCGTTTATCCCCAGAAAGCGCGGAGATCGTGATCGTACGGAGAATACCCGTGCAGGCCTTTTCGGGACATGAAATGCTCATGCAGCTTGCGCATGCGGTTAAACCCATCATGGTCGCACATGCCCCGGAGTCTTGCGACCCATTCTTCGTTTCTATCGAAGTCGGAATCCTCTTCTGATCCGGCCTTTTTCTGAAGCTCGTCGATCATACGGGCCAGAAATCCGCTCAGGACAGTTTTTTCATCGTCGCTCAGAACGCCCCACACATCGCTTAAGCACTGGTATTCAGCCACTTCTTTCAAACCGAGTTCCGTCAGTTCCACGGCCTTGTCATCGGAGCCATCAATGGACTTTAGAGCGATATACCCCTTTTGCTCGAGTCCCAGCAGTAGTTCTTCCCCCGCGGGCATACGGCGGCTCAGCATTTCGATCAGCTCTTTCATTGTCATTTCCGGGTGCGCCTTGATCAGCGCCAGCAGTCTTTTGCGCCAGCCATCCGGTCCGCTCGCCTGAAAGCTGCGGAGCCGCTCTTTGAGAAGCAGGCGGGTAACGCGGGAAAATTGTTCATTCAAAGCAAAATCCTTGTCATTCATGGTATCAATCCTCCTGATATATTTTTGGCTTGGTTTGATTGGAATCCTGATGATGGATTGGGTCAGCTCTGCTCACTTGTTCTTTTCGCTTCTGGCGAAGAAAAGGGTGCCGATCATCAGGCATACCACCGTGATCGCAATAATGGCGACGAGCGTGACAGCGGGGTTGAACAGCACCACGCTGTCATATTCCGGCGTTCCGGCATAAACCACGGCGCGCACAAGATCCAGACAATAGGTCATCGGCATCAGACGGCTGATGACGAACAGCACGCCGCTGGAATTGTTGATGGGGATAATCGCGCCGGACAGGAACATCTGCGGCATGGTGATCAGCATGACCGCCAGATTGGCCATCTTGTTGCTCTTGATCAGCCCAATCACAATCATGGCGAGCGCGCCCGCCGACAGACACATGAGCGGAGACAGTGCGAGAACGGCCAGAATCTGTGATACGGGCAGCGTGATGCCCATGACAAGCCCCACCACCAGAGTGCCGATCAGGCTGACAATCGCCCCGAAGGACGAACCGATGATTTTCCCGATCACGATGGAATAACGGGAAACGGGCGAAATCATCATCTCCTGGGTAAAGTCGGTGAAATGGTCCTCCACTAGTGACGAAATGCCGGACGTTGTCGACATGAACAGCATATTGACGAGCATGCCCACCAGCATGAATTTGCCATAATTAAAGCCAAGCCCGGCCGCCATATTCTGCGCAAGGCTGCCGCCCAGCATCCCCATCATCAGAATCGGCATGGCCAAACTCATAATGATCATGCCCGGCGACTTAAAGAACAACGTGATGTCCCTTGCCGCGATGGTAGCCACGGCGTTGAGTTCTTTCATGGCCCTCGATTTGATTTTCGGCTGCTGTAATACAAGCTCGCTCATGCCGCCCCGCCTCCCGTTCTCATCAGATATTCCACATAGGCGTCCTCGAGCGACGGCTCCTGAATCTTCAGCACCGTAAGCTTCGTCTCAAGCCGCGCGATGATATTCTGCGCTGTTCTGTCCTGATAAGGAACGATGATGTGGCCGTCAACGTGATAGCTCAGGCCCATATTCGTAATTTCACGGATCAACCCATCCTTATCCTGCGCGTCCACGACGAGTTCCTGTTTGAGAAGGCTCGACTTCATTTCGTCCGGCGAACCGGTGATCGCGATTTCCCCGTGGTTAATGATGCAGACCTTATCGACATTCTCCGCCTCGTCGATGTAATGGGTCGTCAGAAAAACCGTCGTGCCGTTCTGCTTGCGCACGTTGTCGATGTACTCCCAGAGGCTGCGCCGGCTCACTGCGTCAAGCCCCTGCGTCGGCTCGTCAAGAAACAGGATTTTCGGCGTGTGGATCAGGCTGCGGATAATTTCCAGCTTGCGCTGCATTCCGCCCGAAAGCTTCTTGATCGGCTGAAACAGCGCATGCTCGATGCCGACGATCTCGGCAAGCTCCATGACGCGGTTCCGGTATTCGGCGGGCATCATTTTGAAAGTGGGCCGATAGCCGTACATGCCGTAAAGACAGGCGTGAAAGCGGATGTTTTCCTCCGCAGAGAGCTGAGGATCAAGGCTGGGCTGCTGGAAGATGATCCCCACTTTATCCCTTACATGCTGCGCATCCTTTTCCACATCGTACCCCGCGATCGTCACGCTGCCGGATGTCTTGGACAGCGTGGTCGTCAGGATGGAGATCGTCGTCGTTTTGCCCGCGCCGTTGGGGCCGAGAAACGCGAAAAACTCTCCCTCATTCACATGAAAGCTCACGCCTTTCACCGAAGGCTCCTTTGCCTTTTCATATTGTTTCACAAGCTCGTTTACCGTGATGATAGAACTCATACCATTCCCTCCATTGAACACGCGAGAGATGATATGTTGGATCTATCGGCTTTTTTTGCCGAGAACTCCCGAATCATGCGGCCGATCGCGCGGCACACCAATACGATGATCGAGAACATAAAAAACACCTCCGTTTGATTTATGACCTCATTCTACAGTCATAAATTAAACGGAGGATAAATCGAACTTAAACGCAATGTAAACGAGACAATTTTATTTTTTCAAGGGCAGCGTTACGGTAAAGGTGCTCCCCTCGCCTATCTGGCTTTCCACTGTCACTGTGCCGCCGTGAAGCTCCACGATTTTTTTCACGAGCGACAATCCAAGTCCGCTGCCGCCCTGGGCACGGTCACGGGCTTTATCGGCTTTGTAGAAGCGCTCGAAAATGTGCATCTTGTCTTCCTCTGAAATGCCGGAGCCGGTGTCGGAGATTTGACAAACCACGCTCGCCCCGCCGTCTGTCAGCACGATATTGATTTCGCCCTGCTCGGGTGTAAATTTGATCGCGTTATGGATCAGGTTGATCCACACCTGTGTGAGCAGGCCCTCATCGCCGATGTAAGTGATTTTTCCGAGGGACAGAGAAAGATCGATGTTCTTTTCCGCCCACTGAGGTTCGAGCATCAGGACAGCGTTTTGAATCTGCTTATCGAGCGAAAACGATGTGATGGTAAGAGGCTGATCGTTGCTCTCGAGCGACGACAGCTTGAGGAGGTTGTCGCTGAGTTTGGAAAGACGCCCGGCTTCGGTTTCGATCACATCAATATAGTGTGCGCGCTGATCGGCAGTCAGTCTGTCGTTTTTCAGAAGCGCCGCAAACCCGCGGATTGAAGTCAGCGGAGACTGTATTTCGTGAGATACGTTCGAAATAAAATCCTGCCGCAGCTTTTCCATTGAACCGAGTTCCCGCGCCATTTTATTGACGCTTTCGGCAATCTCAGCGAGAGGATTGTGCTCATCCACCGGGATCAGCACGTTAAAATCCCCGTGCGCGATGCGGTTCAGGGCTTCAATGGTACTGTCCAAATATCTGTTCCGTTTATCCCAATGGCCGTCTTTGTGGTGCCGCCTTGTATGCACTGCCGCCAAAATTCTTGCTCCAAGCGAGAAAACGCACAGACCGAGCAGCCCCGTGATGATGTGCGTCCAAACTGCAGCGGGGCGGCCGGTAAAGCGATAAATCAATTCCGACAGCCCAAATCCCGCGGCAAAACAGACCGCCAATAGAAGGAACCCCAGCAGCGTGCCCCGAATCCATCTTGATCTGTATCTTCGATTGTCTTCCCGTCTCATTTTTGCACCTCTAACCGATAGCCAAGTCCGCGGACAGTTGTAATTTTAAACTGGTACCTCTCTGCGGGAAAACGCTCGCGCAGACGGTTGATATGCACGTCCAGGGTCCGCTCGTTTCCCTCGAAATCGTAGCCCCACACATCCTCGATGAGCTGCTCGCGCGTAAAGGTTTTTCCGGGGGAAGAACCCAGCTTGAAAAGCAGCTCAAATTCCTTCATGGGGATGTCGCTTTGCTCTCCGCTGCAGAACACGGAGTAACTGTTTTTATCCAGCGTCAGCGCGCCGATCTGGACAGTCTGCGAAGCGTCGATTTTATAGCGTCTGAGCAGCGCCTTGACGCGCAGGACAAGCTCTGCGCCTTCAAACGGTTTTGTCAGGTAATCGTCTGTTCCAAGCTCGAACCCTTTCACCTTCTGGCTGATCTCGCCCTTCGCCGTCAACATCAGGATCGGCAAATCCTCATAGTACCGGCGCGCATAACCGCAAAACTCGAAACCGTCCATTTCGGGCATCATCAAATCCAGCACACAGAGGTCGATTTTTGTTTCACTCAGCTTTTGCAGCGCTTCCCGCCCATTCCGGGCTTCCTGTACCGAGAAGCCCTCATTATGCAGTAAGGTGCTCACGAGCTCCCGTATATATGGATCATCATCAATGACTAAAATGGCGGCCATGAATGCGCCTCCTCTCCGGCTTTCTATTGCTTATAGTATACCAACAATGTAAACGCAGAGTAAACCGGGGCATTCCATCGACTTTAAAAATATTTACTTGAATCGGCCAGAGGAAGCACAGTGTAAAAACTTAATATGCGGGCGGGAAAACATCAAAAGTATCATTTGTCAGACTGGTCAGATTTTAATCTACGCCCCTCATACGAGGGGCGACCAACAATACCCGCAACGTCAACTCCGATGGCACGCTATTTCAATTCACGTCCCTCGTGTGAGGGACGACCTGGCAGCAACCGAGAAATATTACTATAAGCCTGAAATTTCAATCCACGTCCCTCGCATGAGGGACGACGGCACACGGGGCGCTTGAAGTGGTTGAGATACCACATTTCAATCCACGTCCCTCGCATGAGGGACGACCGATCTGGGCATCTTCCACCAGTGCACCACTCTATTTCAATCCACGTCCCTCGCATGAGGGACGACCCTTACGGCCCTACTATATCACAATCAGGGGGTATTTCAATCCACGTCCCTCGCATGAGGGACGACATTACCCTGATATAATCCTCACGGGTAACATAGAATTTCAATCCACGTCCCTCGCATGAGGGACGACCAAAGCATCCGGTGTAATATCAAAGCCATCGAGATTTCAATCCACGTCCCTCGCATGAGGGACGACAAAAACGGCCTCCAGCTCTCCGTTATATCCCAAATTTCAATCCACGTCCCTCGCATGAGGGACGACTCAACCTTACCGAACGACTTATCGACCGCATCAATTTCAATCCACGTCCCTCGCATGAGGGACGACACTTTGTTTGCAGCAGTGGGATCATTATCCCAAACATTTCAATCCACGTCCCTCGCATGAGGGACGACTGTGGATAGAGCATAAGCATCCCCGACCTTGAAGATTTCAATCCACGTCCCTCGCATGAGGGACGACCTCCTAAAAATCCTAAAAATAAAGATACGTCCGAATATTTCAATCCACGTCCCTCGCATGAGGGACGACTACTCCCGCTAATACTCCTACAAGTGCGCCTCCAATTTCAATCCACGTCCCTCGCATGAGGGACGACTGTAAGCGCGTAGGCCCTCTGGGGAAACCCCGATATTTCAATCCACGTCCCTCGCATGAGGGACGACTGTTTCTAGCGGTCTGTGCTGTTAGATATATCGATTTCAATCCACGTCCCTCGCATGAGGGACGACTACTGGATTCCAGAGGATGACTTTAACCCGCAGATTTCAATCCACGTCCCTCGCATGAGGGACGACGGAGAGGTTGGTTAGGGCGGGAGTGATAAGGCCAATTTCAATCCACGTCCCTCGCATGAGGGACGACGTGTGGGCTTCGTACTCTTGCTGCTGCTGAACTATTTCAATCCACGTCCCTCGCATGAGGGACGACTTTCCATGCGCGTTAATATCGGTAAGTTTTTCGTTATTTCAATCCACGTCCCTCGCATGAGGGACGACTGGCTTGCTTAGATCCAGCCCACAAAAAAGGATGATTTCAATCCACGTCCCTCGCATGAGGGACGACTTAAAGGACGGGAGCGTTATATCTGGCTTGAGGAATTTCAATCCACGTCCCTCGCATGAGGGACGACACTGCTGCACTGGTCGTTCCTACATTTGTAATAATTTCAATCCACGTCCCTCGCATGAGGGACGACCGAGCATGGTACTGCCCGGAATGTCGGGAAAAACGATTTCAATCCACGTCCCTCGCATGAGGGACGACCCCGCTCAATCTTCCTTGCGTAAATCATAAAGATATTTCAATCCACGTCCCTCGCATGAGGGACGACATTATGGATTCGTTATACCATTGCTTAATATAAATTTCAATCCACGTCCCTCGCATGAGGGACGACTGGTAAAGGCGGAGCTTTTGAGCCAGAGAATACCATTTCAATCCACGTCCCTCGCATGAGGGACGACACTTAACGTTTCTGTACTCGTCCAGCTTCTGCCGATTTCAATCCACGTCCCTCGCATGAGGGACGACGGCACACAGAAACTGGTCATATAAAAGACAAGACAATTTCAATCCACGTCCCTCGCATGAGGGACGACACTATGACAATGAAAATATTAGTAGCCTGCGAGATTTCAATCCACGTCCCTCGCATGAGGGACGACTGTGAGGGTGGAGAGGTTGCAAGACATTACAGAGATTTCAATCCACGTCCCTCGCATGAGGGACGACTCAATCTTTTCCTTGCTGGATTCGAGCGCTGTCCATTTCAATCCACGTCCCTCGCATGAGGGACGACCTATTTACAGCGGCAAGCACTGGTCTAAGCGCCGCATTTCAATCCACGTCCCTCGCATGAGGGACGACCCTTTGATCGAGGCTGGCAGCGGAAAACTCAGAATTTCAATCCACGTCCCTCGCATGAGGGACGACCCGAATTTCATACGATCGGGAAAGACACGTTTTTTATTTCAATCCACGTCCCTCGCATGAGGGACGACGCTTTAACTACAGCCTGCCAAGGACAAACTTAAATATTTCAATCCACGTCCCTCGCATGAGGGACGACTGCATAGCCTTTCGCTCGACAATCGGCATATACGGATTTCAATCCACGTCCCTCGCATGAGGGACGACTTGTCTATGAGTTTCGGTAATGGTAGGCTGATAATTTCAATCCACGTCCCTCGCATGAGGGACGACTGCAAAACAAACAAGTTCAACGGAACGATCTTGATTAAAGCTTAGTAATCATTCACATCAAAAAGAAAATAAATCGCAGATTAGCAAAGCTTCTCACTATAAATTGATCCAATTTCATGCGCGAATCCCCCGCGGATTTGATGTACGCTTGCGATTCGCGTTAAAATGTCATCAGATCTTCCGGGTTGTATGTTTGTTTCGCTCCGTAATGTTCAATACGGTTTTTATAATTGTTTCCCAGATGATAAATACGCAGGCTGTCTTTCTTTTCGTCCATAACAGTAAGCAACTGGCTTTTCACAATACATAATTCCGCAGGGGACAGAAGGCATTCGAACACAGAATTTTGCACGCGCTGCCCGTAATTCACGCAAATCTTTGCAACCTTGCGAAGCCGCTTGCTGCCTTTTGCATCCTCGGTATTCACATCGTAGGTAATCAGGACAAGCATCGTCTACCTCCAGACAAACGGTGGGTACTCATCGATATCGCCGCGGATATATTTGGCCAGCAGCATCGCCTGCACATACGGCAGCAATCCCCACTCTACCTTCTCCTGTAAAAACGGATGGACGATTTCTTCCTTCTTTTTCTGCTGCCACAGGGATAAAAACTTTTTTCGCCCGTCCTCCGTCAGCAGGATGCCGCCGCTTTCTTTTTCCACGAAATCCCTGCCGCAAATGCTCTTTTTGTTGATGCTGGTCAGCACGAAGCGGTCGGCAAAGGGGGCACGGAATTCTTCCAGCAAATCTAACGCAAGGGAACATCTGCCCGGCCTTTCGGTGTGATAGACACCGGCATACGCATCAAGTCCGACGGCCTCCAGCGCGCTGACACACATAGAGGTCAGCAGGCTATAAGAGAAAGAAAGCATTGCGTTGACATTGTCCATCGGTGGGCGGCGTGAGCGTCCCTGATAGAAAAAATCCTCTTTTTGCTGCAGAATCATCGCATCGAAAACAGAGAAATAAAGGCTGGCGCACTCCCCCTCCAGACCGCGGAGCGTATCGGCACCAGGGGCTCGGTAAGCATTCACCTTTCCGTTTTGAAGGGCCGCGCCGATCTGCGCAAATTTTTCGGTATCGATCCGCAGGGCATGGTCGCGCACGGCGCGGCTGAGAACCGCGCCGCAATTCGCGAGCTTTGCGGAGATGATATTCTTTGCGATGGCCAGTGAGCGCTCCGGATCGTCACAAACCCGGTACTGCTCGCGGCGCAGAAGGATGTTCCCATACGATTTCCCGGTCACCTTGGCCAGAAATCTTCCGCTCGGCTTTAGAAAGACGAGGGATTTATTCATCTCGGCACATTTGCCCATCAGCGCCGGGCTGGCGCCGACATACCCAAAGGCCATGATGCCGTCGATCATATGCAGCGGCAGACGGCCCAGGGTATTGCCGTCGCTTTGCACCACAACGTTTTCTCCATCCAGGGCAAGGTAGGCGTTTTCCGTTGTGATGTACATCGTATTCAAAAGCTTTTTCATTGGCCCGCCTCCTCGGTTCCAAGGGTTCTCTCCAGATATTCCTGAACGGATTTGATCCTGCACAGCTTCGGCAGACAAAGATTTTTCAGCGAGCAGGCATTGCAGCTTTTTGTCAATTTCCCCTTGGGCACATACCCGCGCTGAAAATAGCCGTGCATTTCGGCAAACATAGCCCGGACCCGCTCCTTACATTCTTCGGTGATTTCCACACGCTGCCTGCGTTTCGTTTTCCCATAGAAAATGGCTCCGGCGGGGATTTCGCAGCTAAGCATCTCTTCCAGACAAATGGCCTGCGCCGCCAGCTGAAGAATGTCGATGTCACCGTCTTTCGGCTCCCCGTGCTTATATTCCACCGGATAAACGGTGTAAATCCCGGTTCGGCCGTGCAGCGGGATTCCATTGGCAGACTGCCGGAACTCGACAATATCGCATTCGCCACTGGCGCCAAGGCTGCGGGAGAAAACCGGCATCCCGCGTGACAAAAAGACCTCTTTTCTGCTTTCGGAGGAATAGCTGTCGTGGCAGTTCGCGTGCAGCAAATCACCCTCAACCGTGCGAAGATTTTCTTCCCAAAGCTGCTCGATATGGATCAGCGCCCACTGACGGCGGCAGAACGCAAAATGCTGGATTCCCGACAGCATCAGGAAATCTTCTTCCTCGTATCCGGTCATATCCCGTCGATGATGTCCGGCGCAAGGCCGTCCAGAGGCAGGAGCGTGATCTCATAATCTTCCGCGCTCTTTGGGGAAGCGACCCCTTCCTTCAGCGAAACCTGCACCGAATCATGTACTTTTGCGGAGGAATACTGGCCGATCTTGTTGTTATGCTGCCACCAGTAAAGCCGAAGAACCTCCATGCTGCCGTCCGGCCTTGCAGAAGAGCTGTCGTTGATAAAGAGGGTGCGCAGACATTCCTTGATGGTGTCGGCGTCCTCCTGCGTAAATCCTGTTTTTTCCGCAAGCTGTACATTAATCGCGCCCTTGATTTGATACAGACCGAATTCCACCATATGCTTCGAACCCATGGTGTCGGAGCTTTTCTTGCCGTCGTCGGTCGGCTCGCTGTTCACGCTCTTGGTAATCTGCATGCTGTTGATATCCACCGGGGAAACGCTGACCGCCTGACGGATCGACACCGGGCCGCGAACGCCGACCGAAACGCTGTCCTTGTCCTTCTCTTTGCTCTTTTTATACGCGAACACCTGCCCGAACGCCCTGACGTCGAACCATTTGGCGCACGCCTGCGCGGCATAGTCCTCCTTTGAGGAATACGAGGTGATCGTCTGGCTGGCCCGCTCGCTCAGGCTGCCGTATCCGTCGTCACAGCGCTCATCCGATTGGACGAAAATGCTTTCTCCCATATCCTGCAGCCGATTGCGGATTTTTCGTTTGATGCAGACATCGGAGATTTCCCCGTTTCCGGTATAGGTGGTGCGCGGGCGGTTGCCGTTCAGCGGGTCGCCGTTGGGGTTTGCGTTTGTCACGGAAATGAGCGCCACAAAATCGATTTTGTTTTCAAGCACTTTCATCATTCTTCCTCCTTATCGTTGCCCTTGTCTTGATTCCTGGATTTTCTGAATTCTGCTCGCTGCAGATAATAGCCGATCAAATACAATTCGCCGAGAGGGCGGTTCAGCTGCTCCGGATTGGATTCCGAGATTTTTTCCGTGATCTCTGAAATCAAATCTTTATAGAAATATCTGGAGCCGGGGGTCATTCGCTGAAAATAGGGATTCAATTGATCCTCGAGTATTTGCCAGGTGCTCATGGGGTGGTTGACAAACGCGCTTTGTAAACGGATCGCGTTGGTATCGCGCGTTTCCCCCTGTGCGAACGTGCTGTGCTCCGCCTGCTCCAGCACGGCTAGCAAGCGCCCAAACAGATAGCTTCGGTCGGTGTTTTCATAATCAATCGCCATGTTGATACGCTCTCCTTTTTCTCTGTCAGAATAATATTTCACAACCAGCGCACAGGCTGTGGAAAGAATCCGCTCGCGGTTGCCGGTCGAATAAGCCTGTGGCGTCGACGCGCGGCGAACCGCCGCCTGCATGATATCCCGCGGCAGCGGCTGCCTGTCCAGCATACAGTGCAGAATCCGCTGCGACTGCTCCTTCATCAGCTTGTCGCCGGCTTCCAGAAAGGCCCCCTGCTCCGTACCGAACGCGCACCGTACAATCTGTTTGTTCGGCGGTGTCCGCACGGTGGTATAAGGCTTTTTGTCATTGGTAAAGCGCGTAAAGTACCAGCGGCAGGTGCCGTACCAATCGGCCAGCCGGTCGTAAAAATCAGAGCCCTTCAGTTCGTTGTAATAGGTGACCGAAAGGCGCCCGGTCGTCGCGGCGTCCAGACCAATAACCACAATTTCATCGTTGTTGTCCAGCTGATTGCGGTAGCCTTCTAAGGTTTGAAGCAGGCGCTTTTTGTATTCCGCTTCGGTATAGGCGCGCGGTTCGTCGTCGTCCTCAAGGCCGAGCGGGTCTTCCAAATCAACTACCTTTTTCCCGTTCGGGTTCCAGCAGATATAGGTGCGCTTGTCCTGCGTGCCCGCCGTCACTCCCTGCCGGGCAGCAAGCCAGGTCAGGGCACTGTGCGCTTTCTGGGTCGCCGCGTACCCGACCGTGCACGCCTGCGCGGAAGTGGAAAACCGCCCACGGTACGTAAAATTAGCGGTATCGTTCGCGGAAATCAGCTTTGCACCATAGTTGGCGGCCACGATCCCTTTCGGGTGATTGACAGAAATCGTGTCGGCTTCGCCGGTGACATAACAAAGATCCCGCTCCCCGGACTGGGAAGAAGCGTAATACTGAATGTAGCTGTGAAACAGCGATTCATCCTGCCATACAGCGTCCGGCTGGGTACCGATGACCCGGAACCGCACCAGCGCTTTTTCATAAACGCTGCCGCTCACTTTTTTATTCAAGAACTTCCCATCCTCCGCCTCCAAAAGCTTTGCCAGAATCAAATCACGCGTCATCCTCCGTTTTGCGGCGTACTCATAAATGGACCGCACTTTTGGGTGAGAAAAAGGAGATTCCGCCCAGTCTTTCAGCGCGGCAAGGTATTTTTCAAATTTTTCCTCCGCTTTTTTCGTCTCTTTGGGGGAAGAAAGATACTCGCTGAAATCCCCCGCGACATAAGAAAGCGTATCGCACAGCGCGTGCGGTGCAACGCCGCTGGAACGCGACGCGGAGCTTTCCGTTACCGGAATGATCGTTTTGGCGTTTTCCTTTTCCACCGTACAGGCGCCGCAAAATTCGCCGTCCGGATTCACCCATACTTCGATCTGCGCATTTGCCGTCATGTGAGCCACCAGAGAAAGCGGCACGCCCTCCGTCGCCTTCCCGGCCATTTGAGCGTTCGCTTCATAGGTCTGGTACAGTGTGTTCATCCATGCCATTCAAATCACCTCGGATTCTATCGACGCAAAATTGTTTTTCTCCGCCCCAAACGGCTTGATCTCCATTTCCCGAACCGGGCGGTGAAGGCATTCCTGCGGCGGAAGAAAATCGATGACCCCCTGCTTCATCACCGCGCGCCACAGCCGCACGGTCAGCATTCCTTTCGTTTCCTCGGAATACGCCTCGTCGGCATAGGTGATTCCATGGTACATCATTCCAAAATCGAGCTGCAGCGTATTGTCATAAAAGCCTGTCCCCGCGCCGAAGATACAGGGGCGCACATCGGCCTGGCATTCGCGCGTGCCCAAAAAAATATCACGCCGGCCGCCGCGCTCGATCATGCGCTTCGCGATGTTGTGGTGCTTGTTTTCGTTGCGGTCGCCTTGGAGCTCCGGTCGGTTTTCGTTCCAGATAAAATGTGCCCGCACCTGATAGCGGCAATCCTTTAAATAGGTATAATAGGACAGGTCGTTGCCGGTTTCATTGGGGCCGTGCTGGTACTTGATCGGCCGGATTCCCTTGGTCTCGGTCTGAATCTGGTTCATGACCCGCACGGAATCGATCACCCAAATCAGTGTTGGCTTCCAGAACACGCTTTGCAAAACGCCTTTCAGCGCCTCGTAGGTAGGCACTTGATAAGTGAATTTTTCGCCCCCCACGCGGGTGATGGGGTCGGAAAACAGGGCGTAATCCCCAAAGACTTCAAACTCGACGATGTTCTTATGCTGCACTCGAATTCCCTCCTTAATAAATAAAGTTCTCTATGATCAGGCCGGTTTTGTCATCGTAACACTGCTCATTTAAAACGGTGAAGCGGTCGTCATGCGTGGAAGACAGCATCCCGTAGTCGCTCAGCTTTTGAATTTGATATTGAAAAACCTGGATCGTGTAGGGCTTGGCCTTTTCGATACAGCGCTTCAGAAAAGCGAGGTCATAGGCCGACTGTTGAGAAAACAGATCCGCAATCAGCTCTTTGGCTTCCATGTTGTACGGCACAATGACGTCGGTCGTATTTTCATCAAACACCTGAAACAAGTTCCCGGCGGTTAGAAACGCCTGGTTCAAAAAATATTTGCCTTGAAACTCCGGCCGCTCAATATGGCGCAGGTTGACCGCAAGCAGATCAAACAAATCCTCGGTCGTACCGTCCGGCAGCCTTTGCGGGAATCCAAATTTGCCCTTGATGTCCGCATCCTGAAACAGGAACTGGTAATACTCCGCGACGCTTTCCCCGCTGAGCAGGTCGTGCGCATACCGATCGGGACTTTGGGCGAACCGGTGCAAAAGCTGCAGGGCGCACCGCTGCGCCGCCGCGATCTCCCGCAGCATCCCCAGTTTTTCGGCCTCCTGATTGAAATTGACGACGTAGACCGGGCGAATGCCGCCGAAATCGTTGCTGCGGTTGCAGCGGCCTGCGGCCTGCGCGATATTGTCCATCCCTGCCGCTGCGCGGATGACGCTTTCAAATGAAAAATCCACGCCCGCTTCCACAAGCTGAGTGGAGACACACACCATTTTTTCTCTGCTTTTTAAAGCGGCGTTGATTTTTTTCAGCGTATCGGTTCGGTGCGCCATGCACATGGAAGTGGAAAGGTGAAATACCCTGCAATCGTCGCAGCGATGCTCAAGCTCCCGATAGAGTCGAAGCGCGCTTTCCTTGGTATTGCAGATCAGCAGCAGGGACGACACGCGGCTGAGTACCTCTGCGGAAAAATCGGCCAGCTCCTCCACCGACATGCCGTAGGGAGAGGTTTTATTGATGATTTCGGTTCGTTTGAACACCTCAAAATCGTTCGGTTCATACGGCACGATCTCAACGGGGTCCGCATACTGCAGGGGAAAATCCGTCTGCTCAAAGCATGGGGTTGTCGCGGAGGACAACACGACCGTCGCGCCGCACCCATAGGCCAGAAAATTCAGAGCCATCGTAAACAGATTCATCGCTTTTTTCGGCAGCGACTGCACCTCGTCAATAACGATCACCGCCTGGGATAACGCACTCATGCGGCGCACGGCGCTTGTTTTGTCCAAGAACAGCGTATTCAAAAGCTGTACCAGTGTGGTAATCACGATGGGTGATTCCCAGGTATCGGTCAAAAGCTCGTACTGATCCAGCTTTTCCTCCGTATCGAACAGCTTTACGACATTGGAATGGTGTTCCGTCAGGCTGCTTTTGTCCTGTATGTAGTTTCGAATGACGGCGCTGTTCTGCTCTAAAATGCTCAGCAGCGGAATGACGAACAGAATGCGCTTTTTGTGAAACGCTTTCGCGTGATACAGCGTATAGCGCAGGGCCGACAGGGTTTTTCCGGCCCCTGTGGGCAAAGTCAGCCGGTAGATACCGCCGCCGTGCTGCTGCGCAAACATGCGGCACTGCTCTGAAAATCCGCTTCGCGCTGCGTTGATCGGCGTCTGCGCCCGAAGGCATGAATTTTTCTGTTCAAAATAGGCAATCTGCTCCGCCCAAAAGCGGTCGGAGCCACTGCGGTATTCCTGCAGCACTCCGGTCATGAATTCCGCCGTATCTCTGCGGTCGCCGTCGATCACCGCCGACAAAATCATGCGGGCCGCAAGTCCCATCAAGAAGCTGACCTGCGTCCGGTTTTTTCTAAAACGCGTGCGAAACGTTTCAAACAGCGCGGAAATCTCCTGCTGCGCCAATAAAAGCAACCTGTCTATTTCTTCGGCCGGCGCACACTCACTTAGGAAGGCGCTCACCGCTTCCTCATAGCCAATTTCCTTTGGGTCCTTCTCCAGCCGGTGTTCGAATCCGCTGGTGTTTTGGGGCGTGACGCAGTCGAACTGCCCGTGGTGCGCCCCGATGGCATACACAAGGATTTCACAGGTGACCGTACCCATCCCCTGCGGCCGGCCAACATGATACTTTTTCAGCAGATAAATACACCCGCAGAACGTATGGTTGACGCTGCCGCGAACCACCTCTTCCCCGGCGGACGCACGCGAGAGATATTCCTGATATTTTGCCGTGCATTTTCCCATGTCGTGCAGCAGGCCGGCCAGATAAGCCGTGTTCCACAGGCCGATCCCTTTCAGCTTTTCGGCGGCATAATCTGCCACATGGAAGGAATGCTCGGCCACAGTCTGCTCCAATCTTTCGCCATTGATTTCTGTGATATGGGCCAGATGAGATTTCATAGATTCCTTCCTTTCCATCCCGCATCCTGATTTCATCCGTTGAAAAGGGCGGACGAATGGCTGGTATGAAAACGCTCTCATTAAAATACCAAATATTTACATTAATGTTATTTTACTGCTCGGATTATCATAAATCAATTCAAAAAAGACAAATTATTTTATTTTTTACGTCTTTTATGATAAAAACAAAGTCAAAATCATTTGAAAAAGCTCTATTTACATACTGAAAAATCGAGCCAGATCAAACTTTCGTTCTGATCTGGTTTCTTCAAAACATACAAAACCCCATTCGACAGACCGGTCAAATCCTGTCTGGCGAATGGGGCTTTTGTGTTACGCGCGGGGTAATACGCCAACACCGTTATTTTTTGTCAAACGACGGGTTGAACGCATAGAAGTTCTTGCTGTCCAGATGATCGGTGGTGATTCGCAGGCCTTCACCGAAGCGCTGGTAATGAACGACTTCTCTCTGACGCAGGAATCGGATGGGATCAATGACATCGGGATCGTCGCAGAAGCGAAGGATGTTGTCGTAGGTAGTGCGGGCCTTTTGTTCTGCTGCCAAATCCTCATGCAAATCGGTAATCGGATCACCCTTTGACGCAAATGTCGACGCGGAATAAGGTACGCCGCTGGCGTCTACCGGGTAAATTCCCGTGGTGTGATCGACGAAATAGGAATCAAACCCGGCCTCCTTGATCTGCTCCGGAGTCAGGTTGCGGGTCAGCTGATAAACGATGGTGCCAACCATCTCGAGATGCCCAAGTTCTTCTGTTCCGATATCCGTTAAAATCGCTTTCAGCTCCGGATACGGCATGGTGTACCGCTGACTCAGGTAGCGAAGAGAAGCGCCGAGTTCCCCGTCGGGCCCGCCACACTGTAAAAACGTATCCTTTTTACTGGCGAAATACAATTTCGATTGTCCTGTTTCTTCGGTCAAACACAATATGATCGACGAATGAACGGAGCAGTTCATTTTTGATATCGGTTCCCGTTGCTTGATCCTGCAGAACGGCAAGAATACTCTGCCTGGAAAGCCCCGGCTCCTCCCTCTGATCCTCCCGCGCAGCGGTGAGCTCTTCCTGAATCTGCCGGATTTCGTTCTGAACGCTTTCTTTGTTCGCCCGGTATTCATCTAATGAATCGACACCCGAAGCATACGCTTCTTTTGCGCGCAAAAGCCTGTTCTGCTGGTATTTCAGCGCTTTTTCCGCCAATCCGCAAATATCCGTACACGCTGCCAAAGGCTGTGGGTGCAGCACAAAAGTATCGCTTTCCAACGCCTGCCGGATTCCGGCCAAAACCAAGGCGTTCAGCTTTGAGACGGAAATGCTGTGGGATACATTGCACCGGCCGTGATTATAATTGACACACTGCAGGCTGTCTTTGCCGAGCCTTGCAAGGGTGCCACCGCACGCGCCGCAGCGAACCAGCCCGCGCAGAAGGTACTCCCCATTCTGCGGCGGAGTCTTTCTCGAATATCTGGGATAGACCTTCTGGAACCGCTTTTTCTGCCTCTGCGCGAGATCCCAGGCCGCCTGATCGATAATCGGTTCATGCAGGCCCGGAAGAACATTTTCAGGACTGCCGCCGTCCTTCTGCCCGGCCCTGCCCGGCGTCCAACGAATTTTACCGAGATACACCGGGTTATTCAGCACATAATCCACCGTGCGGCCCGCCCAGGGATTTCCGCGGTTTGTCAGAACGCCCATCGCGTTGATTTTCCGGGCAATTTCCGTTGCCCCCATCCCAGACAGATAATCCGCAAATATCATACGTACGATCTCCGCCTGCTCCGGCCGGATCACATACCGCTTATCGATAATGTCGTACCCAAAGGATGGAATCGAAACCGGTTCGCCCCGGCCCGCCTTTTCGGTCATCCCGCGGGTGACCTCCTCCGCCAGATTGATGCTGTAATACTCATCCATTGCCTCGATGATCGCTTCCATCAGGATGGACATTTTATCGTCGCCGAGCGCTTCGGTAATGGAGATCACATCGATCCCCAGCTGTCTGCGCAGCATCGTCTTATACACGATGCTGTCCTGCCGGCTGCGTGCAAACCGGCTGAACTTCCAGAGCAGGATCGCTTCAAATGGCTTTGGCTTGCGCTTCGCGATCCCGATCATCCGATTGAACTGGGTGCGGTTTTTCGTTGTTTTTCCGCTGATTCCTTCGTCGGCAAACAGGTATTCATCCGGCACTGTCATTCCATTGCGCGCGGCATAATCGCGGATCAGCCGAATCTGGCTGTCTGGGCTGTATTCGGCCTGATCTTCTGTGGAAACCCGGATATAGGCCGCCGCGATTTTCATTCCAGCCTTCCCCCTTCCATCGGAAAATTCAATCCTTATCCTCTGAATCTGTATATGAACTCCCGCGAAAGATTATTCAGAATCAATAAAGCGCCGGTTTTGCCTTAGGCGCTCACTAGATCTTCCATACAACAGGCTGCCGCTGTCATAGGACAAAATTCCGCGCCCATATGCTTGGTGTGGGGGTGAGGCCGATGGCAAAAAGAGAAACATTTACGGTGGCAACAGCCATTCAGCTCGACGACGGGCGCGTGCTCCCCTGGGGCCGCACAGCCTTTGCGCTGACAAAAGAATCCGGCGAATACCGCTGCGAATGCCTGGAGCATACCTTTCACCTGGCACAAGAGGAACGCCAGGCCTATGAAAAGGCCCTGCTTGAGCGTGTGGGGGAACAGATGTCCCTGCGCCGTCCGTGCGGCAAACTGCCGCACGATTGATATTCCCGGACGAAACAAGGGGTACAGTAAAACACCGCATCCGTCAGCGGATGCGGTGAAAATGAAAATTGTATTCTTAATTTAAAAGCCAGACTCCACAACTGAGGTAAGCCGCAAATGTCACCCACAGCAAATATGGAATCTGCAAAAACGCGGCGGCTTTTTGGCAGCGATAAAACAGCCGGAGCATAATCAGAATCAGCACCCAGAGAAGAATCAGCCAAAGGAATGCCGCAAAGAAGGCTTGCAGATTAAAGAAAATCAGGGACCAGAAAAAGTTAACAAGTAGCTGGATAAGATATACCGCAATCGCCCGTCTTTTCCACTGGCACCCCGAGCAGTATACCAGATAGGCCGAAATACCCATCAGAAAATACAGAATTCCCCAGGCAATCGGGAAAACGGACGGCGGCGGTGACAGCGGCGGCAGATAGAGCTGTTCATACAGCGCGGAATTGTCCCTGGTCAACAGCCCGGCCAGCGCACCGGTTCCCATGCTGAGAACGATGCTCGCAATCAGCGCCTTCCATCGAATCGTAACACAATACATCTTCTCCCCTCCTGTTCTTCCAATCATTTCGTACCTAAAGACCCCAAACCTGTTTTCTTGCATGGATGGTGGGAATCCCCTGCGGCACTAGTGTATGCAATCATCCATCGGTTCTATGCAGGCGGGAGCTGGTGCGTTTCAAAAAAGCATCCCATTTTGATTCTCCCGAACTTTGTGACCTAGTTACGGAAGCTTTCTTTTTGTCCTGCTATACTCATACCAACATCAAAAATCAATAAAGGAGGAATCAAAATGGAAGAAATGCAAGTTACCAGAATGCCTTTGATCGGCGATAAGGCGCCTTCTTTCCAGGCTGTTACAACACAAGGAGAAATCCATTTCCCGGAAGATTACACAGGGAAATGGGTGATTCTCTTTTCGCACCCCGCGGATTTCACCCCCGTCTGCACGACGGAGTTTATGACCTTTGCCTCTATGGCGGAGGAGTTCAGAAGCCTGAATACCGAATTGGTCGGCTTATCCGTTGACTCCCTCTACGCACATATCGCATGGCTCAGAAAGATTCAGGAGCTGGAATGGAACGGCATGAAAAATGTTGAGGTCAAATTCCCGCTGATTGAAGATATCCGCATGGAGGTTGCAAACAAATACGGCATGATTCAGCCGGGGCAGTCCAACACGCAGGCGGTCAGAGCTGTTTTCATCATCGACCCGCAGGCGAAAATTCGCACGATATTGTATTATCCCCTTTCGACCGGCAGAAACTTTGACGAGATCAAACGGATTATCCTCGCGCTGCAAAAGGCGGATCAGGACAGCGTGGCAACCCCCGCGAACTGGCGCCCCGGCGACGATGTGATCGTACCGACGGCCGGCTCGTGCGGAACAGCTAAGGAGCGAATGGAAAGCCAGAACGAAGACCAGTATTGTTTGGATTGGTTTATGTGCTTCCGGCGTGAAAATAAATAACCAGCAGTTTCATCTCCCCCTCTTCCTGTAGAAAAAGCGCCTGCAATGCAGGCGCTTTTTCTTTGTGGGAACAAAATTCCTGAAATCAGCCGGAGCGCGAATTGCCCGGGGCCGGATACGAATTGCTCCCGATCCACTTTTTAGACAGATCCCCTTTGTCCACCGAACCTTCTATCAGCGGAGTATCGTTCTGTGTAAAGGCGATCAGCTCGCGGTTAAATTTGTCCATTTGATCGTAGAACAGGAAATGACCGCACTGCTGAAACGAAACCAGCTTTGAATTTTTGATCCCCTTGTTCTGCGCCACCGCCAGCGGATACAAACAAACCCGATCGTTCAACCCGTGCAGAATCAGCGTGGGAACATTGACCTTTGCCATATCGTCGAACAGCACCTCGTTCAGCCAGGTGTTCGCAATCGCGGCGGTTGACCAGCTGGCCGCCTGCAGCCCCAGCTGGAAGATCCAGTCCTGAATCGGTTTGCCGACACAGTGGAAAAAGATCATGTTGCCAAAGCCCACAAGCATCTTGGGGCGGTCGGTATATGTTCCCTGAATAATATCCAGAATCGCCTTCCTCTGCAGCCCATACGGAAAGTTCGGGCGCTGAATCAGGCTGGGGGCCGCCGCCGCAAACAGCGCCAGCTTCGATACCCCGTGGCCGTTATGTCTTGCCATATAGCGCAGGCAGATCGCTCCGCCCGTAGAATGGCCGGCAAGTGTGATGTTCCTTAGCTGCAGTGCATCGATCACAGCGCGTATGTCGTCGGCCAGGCGGTTGTAATCGTAGCCGCTCCACGGCTTATCGGAAAGCCCGAAGCCGCGGCAGTCGATCGCAATGCACCGGTACCCAAGCCTTGGAAGCTGGTTGAACTGATATTCGAACAAATTGTGGTTCCCCGGCCACCCGTGAACAAAGAGAATGGTTTTATCCCCGCCCGGATTTAAATCCTCGACGAAGATTTTGACGTTCGATTCTACCGTTACATAATAACCCACATTGTCATCTCCCTCCGAAACAATACCAGAATATTCTTTTAAAGACATTTTGGTGACTACTGTGAAAGGATATTGTCAAAGGAATCAAAAAAGCTCTCTATATTTTCCCTTCAGGTGGAACCGGAAAAACCATCTAAAGCAAAACCACCGGACGATTTGATACCCTTTTGCCATGTGGCCCGCCATACTGTGTCATAATGATCTTGGCCAGAGCGGGGTTGGGGTTTTTAATCTTGATCGGGTACTGTAATCTTTTTTCATAGACCCACATTAGTTGTTAACCTCCTCTTCAATTTCCCATGGCCAGGGGCCAGTGATCCAGGCCCATCGGCTGGTCTGGTTGCTGGTTTCTCCCATCGGGCCGTAGGCGTCTTCGTAATTTTTGGTCAGTTCATCGATCTTCTTGCGGGTGTCTTCCAGTTTCTTTGCCGCCTCGCAGTTGTTGGGGTGTGTGTCCAAAAAAATGTGAAGCTCCCACGCCATGAATCGATACGCATTGATTTGGCGCATCAGTCTTTCCTGATCTGTCATTTCAGAACACCCCTTTTCCCTGTAAAGGGTTTATCCAGATCCGGGAAAATCGTGCCCTGATCAAATCCCTTTTCAGCCGAATACGTTGCGTCGAATTGCTGGAACGGTATATATGCCATGGCGACCACTGTCTGGGCCGGCAGCGGTGAAACCGCAACGGTCAGTTCGCAGCTCTGCATGCTCTGTATACTCTGCACACTCTGCATACTCTGCGCATTCTGCATGCTTTGTGCGTTCGGCATGCTCTGCGCATTCTGCGCGCCCTGCACATTCGGCATGCTCTGCGCATTCTGCGCGCCCTGCACATTCGGCACGCTCTGCGCATTCTGCGCGCCCTGCACATTCGGCATGCTCTGCGCGTTCTGCGCACTCTGCACATTCGGCATGCTCTGCGCATTTTGCGCACTCTGCACATTCGGTGTGCTCTGCGCGTTTTGTGCACTCTGCACATTTGGCATGCTCTGTGCATTCTGCGCACTCTGCGTCTCCCACGCGTTCTGCGTACTTTGCGCGTTCTGCGTCCCCTGCGCGCTCTGCGTACTCTGCATATTTTGCAGGTTTTGCATATACTGCAGGTACTGCAGATTCTGGTTATCTGTCATTCTTCTCGTGTTCCCCTTTCTCATAATCTAAAGCTTATCCCATAACAGAATATGCCGGCAGAATATTCCGAGTGCCTGTTCTCTTTTAAAAATCAAGCGGAAGCCCATTCCGCCGCCAAAATCAGCGCACAGCAGAGGCTTTTCAGAACAAATCGCCGGGCAGCGATTTGGCATCTTGCCTGCAATTTAGATTCATAGTATAATTTGATACGACTCTTCTTAGAAAGGAGGCTGCGCGTCATGAGATATCTTTCGGGAATGAACCGGGGTTTCTTTCGGATTGGCCCAGCAAAATATTTTCGCTGGAGAAAGCAGGGGCCTGCTTTGTTCCACGTTACTTCGGAGAAATCGCGGGAATGCCGCTGATCCCCGTCTGCCGTCAACCTATGCCAGCGGATTTTCATCCGGCTGACCTTCCGTGTTTTTCTCCCTGAATTTTTAGAGAGGAAACCTTTTTTTATGAATCAAATCACAACTGAATCCGCCGCCTGGAAAAAGCAGGTCGGCTGGTTTTTGCTGAGCCAAAACATCTCGTTGTTCGGTTCCTCCGTCGTGGGCTTCGCCATCATCTGGCACATTACCCTGACGACTTCCTCCGGCGTATGGATTATGCTTTCGACCATCTGCTCGATTCTGCCGCAGGTGCTGGTTTCGCTGATCGGCGGCGTTTGGGCCGACCGGTATAACCGCAAATACCTGATTATGCTGTCGGACGGCTTTATCGCCACGGCGACGCTCGGCCTGGCCATAGCGTTTCTGCTTGGATTCCAGAGGCTGGAGCTGCTGCTGGTCGTTTCGGCTGTGCGCTCAATCGGCGCGGGAATCCAGACCCCGGCCGTGGGGGCGATCTACCCGCAGCTGGTGCCGCAGGAATCGCTGACCAAGGTGCAGGGAATCAACCAGACCCTGAACTCCGTTCTGCTGCTGCTTTCGCCTGCCGTCGGCGGCGTTATTTTAGGCTGGGTGGGAATTGTCGGCGCCTTTTTTGTGGATGTTGCAACCGCCGCGCTCGCGATTTTCGTCATGAGCCGGATCACCGTAGAACGCATCCGCTCCGAAAAAGAATCCGATTCCATGTGGGCGGAGCTGAAAACCGGCATCAACTACACATTCCGCCACCCGCAGCTGCGGAATCTGATTTTATGCTACATGGCCTCTTTCTTCCTGATCACCCCCGCCGCCGTGCTTTCTCCCCTGCTGGTGGAACGCACCTTCGGCAGTGAAATCTGGAAGCTGACCGCAAACGAAATGGTATGGACGGTCGGCTCGCTGGTAGGCGGTATTTTCGTGGCGACGAAAGGGGAATTCCGCAACAAGGTAAAAACCGTTTCCCTTTGCCTTGCGGCATTCGGCGTGTTTTTCGCGCTGATGGGAGTTGCCTGGAATTTTGTCTCTTACCTGATTTTCGTGGGAATCTCCGGCTTCTTTCTGCCGCCGCTTTCCACCGCGCAGACCGTGCACATTCAGGAGATCACCGAGCCGGAGGTACTGGGCCGCGTCTTTTCCATTGTGCAGCTGATCACCGCAAGCGCCATGCCGGTGGCGATTCTGCTGTTCGGCCCGCTGGCCGACGTCGTCAGCGTCGAGTCGATCCTGCTGGTGACCGGCGTACTGCTAGTTCTGGTCGGAATACTGTATGGCAGAACGGCATCTGCCAACAGCTCTGTCGATCATCAGACCGAAGGCTGACGCAAAAAAGGCTCCCGGTTGATCTTCGGGGGTAAAGACGCCACCGGCTGTATGGTTTTTTGGTTTTCAATCCGAATGGAAAACCGCAGTGCCGCAGAAAAAACAGAATCATTTCATTTTAAAACAGCGAAGGGCATCCTGAATCAGGATGCCCTTCGCTGTTTATTCTTTTTGCAGCATTTCTTCATAAACCATCCGGGAAACGGTACCGATCACCTCGCGCCCATCCTTGTTGGTCGGGTTATCCCTGGTCAGCACCACGATCAGATATGGCCGTTTCGGCAGCAGAATGATTCCCGCGTCATGCTCCAGAAAATCCAGATCGCCGCATTTGTGCGCGATTTCCACTTCCTCCGGCAGATACAGCTGCAATCGGCCTGACTGCTGCTGCCGCCGCAGGATGTCGAGCATCAGGCGGCTGGAGGGAACGTCAACGCATTTCTGCTCATAAATCAGCTCCAGAATATGCGCGATATCGTCCGCACAGGTGTAATTGTCCTTCCCCTGCTTTCGGGCTTCGGAATCCATCATCCTCCGGCCAAGCACCGTTCTGCTCAGGCGCAGCCTGCCAGCCATTTCGTTGATGGCGTCCATCCCCAGCAGCTGGATCAGGATATTTGTCGCCGTATTGTCGCTGACAATAATCATGAGTGTTAAAATCTCCCGCAGGGAAAACCGATGCCCCGCGCTGAGCTCCTTTAAAATGCCGTCGCCGCCGGTACGCATTTCTTCCGTCAGAACGACCGGGTCTTCCAGCGACAGCCTGCCGGTTTTCACCTGATCCAGAAGACAGGCCATAATCACCAGCTTAATGGTGCTGGCCGACGGGAAAACGGCCTTTTCATTGAAGCAGAACGTTTCTCCGTCCGTCAGGTCTTTGATGAAGACCGCCTGCTCCCCGGGCTGCAGATTCAGATACTCGCGTATCTTTTCTTCCATAAAAAAGACTTCCTTTCGCTCTATTCCGCCGTCAGCCGAAGAAGGCGCGGATAATCACGTAGATCACGCACGCGATCGCGACCGTAATACCGAATTTCACCATGTTTTTCATGTCTTTGGAGCGCGCCAGACCCATCTGCCCCAGCATATCCGCTTCCGGATAAGCGAACGAGGTGATCTGGGAGGATACCAGCAGAATCGTGCCCCACAGCGTGGCGGAAATACTCAAATCCTTGACTAACGGCCCGAACATGCTGTCGAGCAACACGGATTCCGCCGTCGCGGCGCCGCCGATGCCGAATACGCCGGTCAGCGTGGTCACCGCAGTAAAGCTGAGCGCGCTGTTGGACTTGAACATCGGGGACATCAAATCGACCAGAGCGTCGAAAGCGCCCGCGTTCGTAATGAAATCGATAAACGGAGTGAACAAAACGAACATCAGGAACAGCCACATCAACTTCGCGGCGCCGCTGATAATTTCGTCAAACACTTTGTTCAGCGACAAACCGCCCGCAATACCGGTCAGAACCGCTGTTACGGAAATTACCATAATCGCGTAGGAGGAGCCCTTCTGCAGGAAAATGCCGTACCCGATCAGAATCGCCATACAGATAAAAAACACCGTGGTAGCGCGGCGGGATTCCTTCGTCGCCACGTATTCGTCGCTGACCTCTTCCACATCGGTATACGCGTAAACGCCCTTGGTTTTCTTCTGGATGCGCAGAGCCATAAAATATGTAATGACCCAACAGATAGCTGCCACCGGCAGGCCTACGCCCAGCACATAGGTGCTGTAGCTCACGTGGGTCAGTTCCATAATCGTGACCACCTGCGGAGAATACGGCCCGATGAACAGGCCGGTCATGCCCGCGCCCATCAGCACTGCCGCCATGGTGGAGGGGGTCAGGCCGATCATGGCGACCATCGGGATAATCATGGGAGCGATGATTGCGTTGGCGCCCGCCAGGGTGCCCAGCAGAGCAACGAGGACGATCGAGGTGGCCATCGTGGCCAGAATCGCCTTTTTTTCGGTATTGACGCCGATTTTCTTGGTAAACGCGTAAATGATGAACTCGGCGACTCCCGTCGCCCGCAGAATAGCGCCCAGGCCCGAACCCAGCATGATGATAAACCCGATCATGCCAAGGAAGGAACCAAGCGATTCCGCCAGGACCCCGCCCATATCGGCAAAGGACTGCTTTGTCATAATGGCGGCGATCACCACACAGATGACAACGTTTAATACGGGATGAATGTCGCGAAACGCCAGAACAATGTACAGCACCAACGGAATCAGTGCAAACAGCGGAGAAATGCCAAAAATCATTTCAATACTCCCTTTCCGGATCAATTTCAGCTTTTGGCTCTGCATATTGCAGACAGGTTGTTCCTACAGGCAAACCGCTAACCTATGCTCCGCGGCGATCAGCCGCGGCTTTCCCATGCCGGAATTTCCCCTCCCTTCTTTCCGGGCTTCTGCCGCCCGTTTTTCCCGTGCCGGACCTGGCCTTAGCTGCACCAGAAGGCGGCCATTTTTTCGCCTTTCTCCGCCGGCTGTTTCTTTTTACCAAACGCCGTCTGTACCATGCCTTTTTTATGTCGCTCTTTTTTGATAAAAAAAAACAGAACCCCTTTTGGCGTGGTGCCAACGGGATCCCGTCTTCGAGGTAAGGCGCTTGATTCGCCTCACACAAAAAACAAAACCGTTCTGGTAAATATTAGCAAAGTTCGTACTATATGTCAACATTCTATGAACAAAAATAAATTTTTATGATTTTTCGTGAAGTTTTTGTATTGTCCATTTACTTTTCAATGCCCTGTGCAGGCACAGCGATTTTTCCCCTCGACTGCGGGGAGGGAAGAAATTAATCCTTTTTTTAAAGTGCTATCGCTATGCTCGAATGCAATCGGCAGATTTCGTTCCGCGGGCGAGGACGAACACAAAAAGCCCTTATTTGACCCCTCGGTCGTTTTCAGCTAAGGGACAAAACAAGGCGCTTACATACGAAAAGTGTCCACGAGCCGGTGAGAATAAAAAAGAGGTCTCTCCCTCGCCTAAGGCGGAGGAGAGACCTCTTTTCACCTGTTTTATGAAGGATTCCTATCACATTAAGGGAGCGAACAGATTCAGGACGCTGTTGAGCGCGCGCACATACCATCTGCTGCTGCGGCACTCGGCATGCACCACCTGCCTGCACTGTAAAAGGGACATCAGGTATTCATCCCGCATGCTGCCGATGGCCGGACACCGGAACAGCCAGGCACCGCACTCAAAGTGCATGTAAAAGCTGCGGTAATCGAAATTGATCGTCCCCACAATTCCGTATTCATCATCACAGACAACCGTTTTCGCATGGTTGAAGCCCGGAATAAACTCGTAGATTTTCACTCCGTTTCTCACCAGCACCTCATAGTTGGCGCGGGTGACCATGTAAACCAGCTTTTTGTCCGGTATATGTGGCGTGATGATGCGCACATCCACTCCACTTTTGGCTGCGTTGCACAGCGCCGTCAGGACTTCATTATCCGGGATCAGATACGGCGTATTGATATATACATATTGTTTTGCACGGCTGATCAGGTTCAGGTATACATTGCGCCCTACCGGCTCCCAATCCAGCGGATTGTCGCTGTACGGCAGAACATAGCCGCCCTCCTGCGGTTCGTCCGGCTCCTGCACGACACGGAATTTTTCGTAATCCTCCGTGATTTTTCGCTCGAACCCCCACAGGGACAGAAACATCACCGTGAAGTTCCACACCGCATCCCCGCGGATCATCATGGCGGCGTCTTTCCATTTACCAAAGCGCGGAGAAAGATTGATATATTCATCCGCAAGGTTTACGCCGCCGGTAAAGGCCACCTTGCCGTCGATCACCACGATTTTGCGGTGGTCGCGGTTGTTCATCAGGGTAGAAAGGAACGGCACAAAGCTGTTGAACACGCTGCATTGAATTCCCATTTTCTCAAGGCGGCGGCTATATTTGAACGGGAGCGTGAACAGGCAGCCCATGTCGTCGTACATCACGCGCACCTCCACTCCCTGCCGCGCTTTCTGCGCAAGGATATCCAGAACGGTATCCCACATCACACCCTCGCGGATAATGAAATACTCCAGAAAGATGAAACGCTCCGCTTTTTTCAGCTCTTCCACCAGCGAGCGGAATTTTGATTCGCCGTTCGGGAAATAAACCGCGGAGCCGTTCCGGCAGGCCGGGCAGTTGGAATACCGCTGCAGATACCGCACCTGCGCACCCGCATCCGGATTCTGTTCCGTGATTTCCTCCAGAATTTCGGGGTCCGGCTTTAAAAACGCGCGGAAGCTTTGATTTTCCAGCGAAACGCTGCGGCGGATCATGCGGTTGTGGCGGCTGCGCCCGAACATGAGATAAAACAGCCCGCCAAAAATGGGGAACAGCAGAATCGCTACGATCCAGGCCAGCTTATACGTTGGATTCAGCTCGCTGTTGTTCAAAATCCACAGCGTTACCACAATGCTGATGACGTAGCAGACGCCGTAAAACCACACATAATAATTGCTGAACTGCGTGATCATCAGTACCAGTACCGCAACCTGTACCAGAATGGCCAGAGCGATCATGGAGGTGCGGCTGAGCAGACTTTTCAGTACTTTCTTCATACGGTCCTTCCTTTGCAGAGAACAGGTTTGAGTGGGAACTTTCTTGTCAAACGGGTGGGGATACGCTATAATAAAACCCTACGGCAGGCTGGGACAGGTCCTTTCAGAGTACTCTCGCGGGTTGCAGTAAGGCCGCCTGATGACGGCCTTTGATTTGTCGATTTGCAGTTCTTGTGTTGGCAGACAGGTCACTCCAGTCTAAGGCGCAAGTTTCTGCTCCAGCAGAAATGCGGCGAAGCCGCATCCAAAAACTGCGAGCCGACGAGAGCGCTCTGAAAATGCCCGCCGACAGACGAGACTGTTAAGCTTATTTCCAGATGGAACTCGGAGAGTGGGCATTTTCATTGGAGCGCCTTTTCAGTAGCTGTCGTTTGCACTTACAGGAACTGTTCCCCAAAACGGATTCCAAAGGTGTCCTTTGGCGAGTCTTTGCTTACTTTCGCCTCGCAGCGAAAGTAAGTGCCCGCCCCGGCATGAGGGGCAAGCCCTGCGCCAGCAGACAGGCTGAACCTGTACGCACATCGCGAAAAAGCCGCAGAGAAAGCCACCTGCTCCATCATAAACGAAAGACCCCTGCCGAACGAAAAGGATTATCTGTCACGGAATAATGCGAAAACAAGCTTTCGTTTTATGAGAGAACATTCAAACAGAATAAGCTATTTTTTGAAAAAAGGCAACTTCAAATACTGCCCAAGAGGTGTTTATTCTGTTATAATAACAAAATAGCACAATGATCTATCAGCCCGGCAGGGATGTCCCCCGGCGGGTCTTAAATAAAACGATTCAAATTCAGGGGAGCACAGAGCCCTGGCTTTTAGAGGAGGCCATCTGATTGAAAGACTATGCCTTAATCACAGACGCGACCTGCGACCTTCCCGCAGAGGTTTTGGAAAAGCTGAACGTTCGGGTCATCCCGATGGAATTTCAGATCGGCGGAACTCTGTATCAGCATTATCCTGATGCGCGAGAAATGAGCCTGACCACCTTTTACGAGCGGATGACAGCGGGAGAAACCCCGTCTACCTCGCAGATCAACCAGCTCACCTATTTTAAATATTTCGAGGCCATACTGGAGGCCGGTATGGACGTGCTGTACCTGAGCTTTACTTCGGGCCTGAGCGGTACCTACCAGTCTTCCCTCATCGTGGCGGCGGAATTGGAGGAAAAATATCCCGGTCAGCGGGTCGTCTGTATCGATTCCCTGTGCGCTTCGATCGGCCAGGGGCTGTTTGTGCTTTTGGCCGCCCAGAAAAAGCAGGAAGGCCTGACGATCGACGAAATGGTCGCATGGGCCCAGCAGAGCCATCTGCACGTTGCCCAGTGGTTTACTGTAGACGACCTGAACCATCTGCGCCGCGGCGGACGAATCTCATCTGTTGCCGCACTGGCGGGCTCGGCGCTCGGCATCAAGCCCATATTGCACGTGGACAGCGAGGGCAAGCTCGTTGCCGCGATGAAGGTGCGCGGACGCAGAAAATCGATGGACGCCCTGATTGAGCGGATCGCCCAAACCGGCATCAACCCCGCGGAGCAGGTCATTCTGGTCGGGCATGGCAACAGCGAAAAAGACGCCAAGCAGTTAAAGGTTGAAATCCGCGAACGTTTTCGCCCAAAGGAGATCATCCTGTGCGATATCGGCCCGGTGATCGGCGCGCACGTTGGGCCCGGAATGCTGGCTGTTTCTTTTTGGGCCAGCGAAAACTGACAGTCCTCCACGCCGGGATCATGCGGACCTTTGCGCCGCACCCGACGTGTGATTGATCCATAATTTGTCAGGAGGATTCTGAAATGCAAAAGAAAGAAATCGCCACCAACAAGGCTCCGGCAGCCATCGGCCCCTATTCTCAGGCTGTGCTGATTGGGAACACGTTGTATACTTCCGGTCAGATTCCGATCGATCCCGCCACCGGTGCTCTGGTACAGGGCGGTATCAAGGAACAGGGTACCCGCGTATTTGAAAACCTGAAGGCCGTTCTGGAGCAGGCCGGAACCGATTTTTCCAAGGTAGTGAAGGTCAATGTCTTTATCACCGACCTGAACGATTTTGCGGCCCTGAACGAGCTGTACGCCACCTATTTTGAAAAGCCCTATCCGGCCCGCTCCTGCGTGCAGGTTTCCGGTCTGCCGAAGGGCGCTTTGGTCGAAATTGAGATGATCGCCGTTCTGTAACGGTTATTCTTCAAAACGGATGCCGCCAAAGGCATCTTTCAGAACACCTGAGGAGAGCTTGAATTTTTCAAGCTCTTTTTCTGTGAGCGAAACCTCCAGAATTCCGGCGACGCCTTCCCGGTTGACAAAGCAGGGAACGCCGATGTACACATCGCTTTCCCCATACTCCCCATTCAGCAGGGTCGAAACCGTCAGGATGCTGTTTTCATCGCCGAAAATCGCCTTGGCAATCCGCACCATCGACATACCAATTCCATAATACGTTGATTTCTTCGCCGCGATAATCTTCTGCGCGGCGTTTTTTACTTCCTCGCTGATGTTCTGCAGATCATCGAGGGAGAATTTCTCGGGTGACTCCTCCACGATTTTCAGAACCGGCTTTGTGCCGACCATTGCCTGTGACCACGGCACAAATTCACTGTCGCCGTGCTCGCCCATCACATAGGCATGTACATTCCGTGGGTCTGTTCTCAGGTAGCTGCCGAGAAGATAGCGCAGGCGCGCACTGTCGAGCGTGGTGCCGGAGCCGATCACTCGGCGGGGGTCAAACCTGGAAAGCTTCTGGGTCACGTGAGCCATGATGTCTACGGGGTTTGTCGCGATGAGGAAAATCCCGCCAAAGCCGGAATCCACCACCGGGCCGACCACGGAACGGAACACCGCCGTGTTGCGCTGCAGAAGATCGATGCGGGTCTCCCCTGGCTTCTGCGCCACGCCCGCGCAGATCGCCACAATATCCGCATCCTTGCAGTCCGAATAGGTTCCGGCATAGATTTTCATATGGGAGCCGGAGAACGCGACGCCGTGATTCAAGTCCATCGCTTCCCCTTCCGCGCGCCGGGTATCGATGTCAATCAGCACCAGCTCATCGCATGCGGTCTGATTCAGCAGCGCATACGCAAAACTCATTCCAACAAAGCCCGTGCCGACCAATACAATTTTTCTGATGTCATTTTTCATAATAATCCCTCCTGCCGGATACATACCACAGCCTCAGCAACACACCACTGTGGTTCATTTGTTCTATTGCAGTATACCACTTTTTCCCAGTTTGGCAAATAGGAAAAGCAATCGCCTCTTTCTCCGGCTTAAAATTGAACTTTTTTAGTATATCCTGCTTTTCGCTCTTTACAAAGAACATATGTTCGTAGTATAATAACTTCACGCCGCATTCCGAAAAACATCTTCCGGCGCCCGAGAGAGTAGGAAAGCACGATATAAATAAACGATAGTAAATCCGTCTGCATCCGTGGCATCATAACAGCAGACAGATAAGGAGATATCGGCATGCAGACACTGGAAAAACTGAAAATACTGTCTGACTCCGCGAAATACGACGTGGCCTGCACCTCCAGCGGAGTGGACCGGGGCGCTTCGGAAAACGGAGGAATGGGCAACGCGATGGCCTGCGGGATCTGCCACAGCTTTTCGGCGGACGGGCGGTGCATTTCTCTGTTAAAGGTACTGATGACAAACAGCTGCGTTTACGACTGCAAATACTGCGTCAACCGCAGGAGCAACGACGTACCGCGCGCCACCTTCCAGCCGCGGGAGCTGGCGGATCTGGCCATGAACTTTTACCGCAGAAATTATATTGAAGGGCTGTTTCTGAGCTCGGGGATTCTGAAAGACCCCGATCACACCTGCGAGCGGATGATCGAGGTGCTGCGCATCCTGCGCGAGGAATACCACTTTAACGGATATATCCATGCCAAAGCCATCCCCGGTGCGGACAGCCTTTTAGTCGGGCGGCTGGGCGCTCTGGCCGACCGCATGAGTGTCAATATTGAAATGCCGTCGCAGAAAAGCCTTGCGCTGCTCGCGCCGGACAAATCCAAAACGAATATTTTAAAGCCCATGGGCTTTATTACGGGGAAAATCAAGGAGAACGCCACGGAACTGGTTCGCTACCGCCATACGCCCAAATTCGCGCCGGCCGGACAAAGTACCCAGATGATCATCGGCGCAACACCGGACAGCGATTTTCAGATTTTAAAGCTGACGGAAGCGCTGTACCAACGCTACGAATTAAAGCGCGTTTTCTTTTCGGCGTATATCCCCGTATCAAACGACCCGCTGCTGCCCGCACTGACAGTAAAACCGCCGCTTTTACGCGAGCACCGGCTGTATCAGGCGGATTGGCTGCTGCGGTTTTACGGCTTTGCGGCCGACGAGCTGCTTGACGAAGCGCACCAGAGCTTTCACCCGATGCTTGACCCGAAATGTAACTGGGCGTTGAATCATTTAGAGCTGTTCCCCGTCGATGTAAACCGGGCCTCTTACGAAATGATTTTGCGGGTGCCGGGCATTGGGGTCAAAAGCGCACGGCGGATCACGACTGCGCGCCGCAGCGGAACCCTGCGCACAGATGATCTGAAAAAGCTTGGGGTCGTCATGAAGCGGGCACGATATTTCGTCGTTGCCGCGGGGCGGGGCGAACGCCCGCCTGTACTGACCCGCGACGCCGTGCTCCGAGCGCTGGTATCGGATTCCTGCCGTGAGCTGTACGAGCCCCAGGGAGAGCAGCTTTCGCTCTTCCCCGCTCCGACACCGCAGCTTTGGGGAGAGGAGGCTTTGCAATGCCTGCCGGGACCCCTTTGACCTACGATTACCGTTACGACGGCAGCTGGGACGGCCTGCTGTGCTGCCTGTTTGAAACGTACGAGCGCAGGGAGCTGCCGCAGGCCGTGTACTCGCACGAGGACGTACAGCAAACGCTGTACCCCGCTTTGGAGATCGTCACCGACTCGAATAAGGCCGGCCGGGTCAAGCACGCGATGCTGCCCAAAATCGGTTCCAGCGCAAAAGAGCTGGCGGAACATGCCTTTTTGACCTGCCTGCCACAAAAAGAGCTATGGATACTCCGCTTTCTGCGCCTTGCCTTTCGGCACGGCCCCACGGTGATGAACAAGATGACGCAGCCCGCCGTGCACACCTTAAATAAGGCTGTACTCCACTTACAGCACGAAAGCCACCAGTACCAGGGCTTTGTGCGCTTCTCTGTCTCGCAGGGAGCGCTGTGGTCGGTGATCGAGCCGAAAAATCAGGTGCTGCCGCTGCTGGCCCCGCACTTTTGCCAGCGCTTTTGCAACGAGGCCTTTTTGATCTACGACAAAACCCACGATCAGGCGCTGGTTTACCAAAACGGGCGGCACGAGATTCTCCCCTTGCTGGCCTTTGAGCCGCCGGAGCCGGACGAAACCGAGCTGCGCTACCGCAAGCTGTGGCACACCTTTTACGATTCTATCAGCATCCGCGACCGCGAAAATCTGCGCCTGCGCATGACCCACATGCAAAAGCGCTACTGGAAGCACCTGACCGAAATGCAGTACAATCCATTCCGGGCCGGGCAGGCAGAGCCGGAACAGAGCGCCGAAACACAGAGCGGCGCACGCAGACCGGACGCCCTGCCGCCGGACTCCAATTCCATTCTCCCTTAATTATTCTGATGTCCGTGCGGTTTTTCCATGTCTTGCCTGACCAATTAAAAACGATGGATTTTCGGGATAAAATTTGCGAAGCAAGAAAAAAGCGCAGGAACACTCTATATTCCTGCGCTTTTAACGCCAGGCGGCGCAATGATAACCGCAACAGACAAGTTCCTTCCTTGCAACACTTGTTTTTTCTGCTGTTTTTATGGTACCTCTTGCTTTTCCCAGCGCAAAACGGTACGATACTAGAGCGGGACCTTTCCCCAGTGCGTGAATTAGAGCAGATTAAGTATTATCTGCTCTAATTCAATCGAGAGGTGAAAACGATGTTATGGAAAATACTCGCTTTGGCTGTAAGCGTATTTTCCCTGGTGAGTATAATAGCCTGGTTCTATTCATTTCGAAAATTTCTCAACAAAAATAGCGATAAGCGTTTGAATGAAGTCAGTATGAAGATGAGCAAATATGTCTTCGTATTCTATACCATTATATTTTTGACAATCGTTATCGGCTTAGTTTTTATCATAGCAAAATACATGTTTTGAGTATAACTGTAAGGGCAATACGGACTCACCCATATTCCCCATCTTGAAAGCAATGATTTATGATTCTATTTTGACTCTGAAAATTTCAAAAAGGAACATTTTTTTAGATATGGTAATGTTAAGCAACGAAAATGATGAAAATATGGCCATTGACACAGAGGAAAACAACCTTAAGAAGAGTGGGAGTAAGAAATGAGTCAGCTGGAACCCGAACAAAAGAGAATACGGGCGGCCCTGATCGGGGCGGCCTTTATGACCGGCGCGTCGTCTATCGGGCCGGGCTTTATGGTGCAGACCTCGCTTTTTACCGCGCAGTACGGCCAGAGCCTTGCGGCGGTGGTCGTCGCGATGATTGTAATGGATACCATTGCAAAGCTCAACATCTGGAGCATTCTGGGCATTTCAGGCCTGCGCGGGCAGGAGCTTGCCAACCGGGTGCTGCCCGGCTCTGGAAACGTGATCGCCATTCTGGTCACCTTTGGCGGCTTTACCTTCGCCATCGGCAACGTGGGAGGCGCCGCCCTTGGCCTGAACGCTGTGTGCGGTCTGCCGCTGCAGGCGGGCTACCTGATTTCGTGCGGCCTTGCCGTTTCCCTGTTTCTCATCAAAAACGCATCGAACGGCATTAACCGGGCCTCTCAGGTGTTAAGCGTGATGGTTCTGGTCATTCTGCTGATCATGGCATTTCAGACGCACCCGCCCATGAATCGCGTGGCTGATGGCCTGCTTTCCCCCGAGCAGCCTCTTTCGCTGCTCGTTCCGCTGATTACGCTGCTGGGCGGCTCCACCGGCGGCTATATTGCCTATACCGGTGCGCACCGCTTTCTGGATGCCGGGATTTCCGGCCGGGAGAATCTGCGCGGGATCCAGAAAAGCACCCTTCTTACCTGTGGGATCACCGGTCTTTCGCGCATTCTGATCTTTTTAGTGGTATTCGGCGTCTGCGCCGCCGGCGGTCAGGCAGCGTCCTCCGCGATCGAAGCTGCAGAAAATCCTGCGGCCCAGGCGTTTCTGCTGGGAGCCGGCGAGCTGGGCTCACGGCTGTTCGGCGTCGCACTCTTCTGCGCGGGCATCACGACGATCATCGGGTCGTCGTACACCTCGGTATCCTTTTTAAAAACGCTTTACCCTGTGGTTGGGCGCAACGAAAAATGGTTCATTACCGGATTCATCGTGCTGGCCACTATACTGATTGCAACGATCGGCAAGGCCACCGCGCTGCTCGTGATTGCCGGGGTCATCAACGGCTTTGTACTGCCGCTGACACTCGCCATCACACTGTGGAGCATTCGCGACAAGAGCATCGTCGGGGAGGAATACCGGCATTCCCGCGTGCTGACGGTCACGGGGATCGTGATCACGGCGATTACTACATACGCGGCCTTTCGCGCGCTGCCCTCTTCGCTGGCAATGTTCTATTGAACGAGGCAGAGATTTCTGCTTTGTTGCATCCGATCTTTGAAAACACAGGCCATCGAAAACTTTGCGATGGCCCGACGCTTCTACGGCATAAAAAATGCTGCTGTTCCAAAGGAACAGCAGCATTTTTGTTTTTATGATCAGATAGAAACCTTCATCGCGATCCGGTACAGCTCCGTATCAAACCTTCGGAGCATTTCCAGCGCCTCTGTGATGTCGAAGTCTACAATCTGGCCGTGCTGCATAGCTACCACACGATTGCTCTCGCCGTCTTCCAGCAGCTTCACCGCATGATAACCCATCTGCGTGGCCACAACACGGTCGCGCAGGGAAGGCGAACCGCCGCGCTGCACATGGCCAAGAATCGTCGCACGGGTTTCGATGCCCGTATTCTTCTCAATCTCTTTCGCCAGCTCTTCCACATGGCACCCGGCACCCTCCGCCACCACAATAATAAAGTGGCGCTTGCCGATGCGCTGGGTGTACTGCATCCGCTGGTAAATATCGCGCTCAAAATCATACGGCTGTTCCGGCACCAAAATCGCCATGGCGCCCACCGCGATTCCGGTATTCAGCGCAATGTCTCCGCAGCGCCGGCCCATCACCTCAACCACACTGCAGCGGTCGTGGGATTCGGTTGTGTCGCGCAGGCGGTCTACCATCTGCATCGCGGTGTTCATCGCGGTGTCGTAACCGATGGTGTACTCGCTGCACGCAATATCATTATCGATGGTTCCCGGCACGCCGATGCAGGGAATCCCGGCCTGTGTCAGGTCGCGCGCGCCGCGGAACGAACCGTCGCCGCCGATGACAATCAGACCCTCAATGCCCAGCTTCCGGCAGTTTTCCGCCGCCTTCTGCACACCCTCCGGCGAATTGAACTCCGGGCTGCGGGCAGTGTAAAGCACGGTTCCGCCGTTGTGAATAATGTCAGAAACACTGCGCAGGTTCATTTCTTCCACATCGCAATTGAGCAGGCCGTTATAGCCCCTGTGTACCCCCAAAACACCCATTCCGCTTGTGAGCGCGGTTCGAACAACGGAACGCACCGCCGCGTTCATTCCAGGTGCGTCACCGCCGCTTGTGAGTACAGCGATCTGCTTCTTCCCCATCTTTCAGACCCTCCCGAATCAAAATGATACTGTGGTTTTTTTCTTACGATAACATTATTATACCATTCTCACGCGGGCGGCACTATGGAGGAAAATACCCATAATATGGATAAAAGTTGCATCATCGCACCAAAGCGACGTTTTCCTCTCCCAGCAGCTCGCGCAGCGCGCCGAGCAAAACCTCGTTGACGCTGACGCGATACTGCATCGGCGCCTGCATCAGCTTTTTGGTATCTTCAAAATACAGGTACAGCGGCGTCGCGCCATCGAATACCGCGATATACTGCAGCGCTTTCCGGTGGCAGAAGCTCTCCTGCGACGGCAGCTTTAAATACAGGCCCGGGCGGCTGGAGCTGCGTTTCGCGGCGGGCTGCTCATCCGCTCCCGCACGCGGCGCGGCATCGCCATTCGCCTGCGGCGGCGGGGAAAGCGTATCGCACACCAGCTTTGCATCCTTTTCCTCCGCCAGGCTCAGGCGGCCCTTTACCACAACGACATTCCCCTCGGCCACCAGCTCCCCGTACCGCTCCAGCACATTCGGGAACACCAGAAGCTCGATCGAACCGTACATATCCTCCAGCAGGGTGAACGCCATCCGGCTGCCGTTTTTGGTCACCTTCAGCTTCACCGAAGAAATGACGCCCAACAGCGTAAGGGTCTCGCCGTCCTGGTGGCGGCCCGTCTGCTCGTTGGCTTCCTCCAGCAGCTCGCCTGTGGGCGTTGCGCCGATCTGTTCATACATCTGCAAGTATTTTCCCATCGGATGCCCGGAAAGATACATCCCGGTCACTTCCTTTTCCATCACAAGCTTGTCCGCGTCGGAGAAATCCGGCATGGGATCGATGGAAAAGGTCGGCTCTTCCGACTGCAGCTGCGGCGTATCGAAAAAGCCGAGCTGGCCGTCCACGTTCCGGCGTTTGTCGGAATCGAGCGTATCGAGCACGGACTGGATACTGGAGAGCATCTGGTTGCGGTTATAGTCCAGCGAATCCAGCGCCCCGCATTTGACCAGACTTTCGAGCGCGCGGCGGTTCAGATCCTTGCCATACATGCGCTTACAGAACTGGTAAAAGGACTCGAAATTACCGTTCGCATCCCGCTCCTGAATCAGGCTGCGCAAAAAGCCGTCGCCCAGGTTCTTGACTGCCAGCAGACCGAAGCGGATATCGCGGCCCGCGACGGTAAAACCGCGGCGGCTCTGATTGACGTTCGGCGGCAGCACGCGGATGCCCATCCGGCTGCACTCGGCGATATACGCGGCGATCTTGTTCGTGTTATCCAGCACGCTGGTGAGCAGCGCCGCCATATATTCGCGCGGGTAGTGGCACTTGAGCCACGCGGTCTGATACGAAATGGTGGCGTAGGCCGCCGCGTGGGATTTATTGAACGCATAGGAGGCAAAGCTCTCCATCTCGCCGAAAATCGCCTTGGCGGTCTCCTCATCCACGCCGCGGCGGACGCAGCCATCCACCTCCACCGTGCCGTCCTCCGCCACAAGGCCGTACAGAAAAATGGAACGCTCCTTCTCCATGACGGAGGCCTTTTTCTTCGACATGGCGCGGCGCACAATATCCGCACGGCCAAAAGAGTACCCCGCCAGCGTGCGGAAAATCTGCATCACCTGCTCCTGATACACGATGCAGCCATAGGTGACCTTCAGAATATCGGAAAGCATCGGGTGGCGGTAGGTGACCCGCTCGGGATGGTGCCGGTTTTCGATATACCGGGGGATGGATTCCATCGGCCCAGGACGGTAAAGTGAGATCACCGCGATCAAATCTTCAATGTTTTCCGGGCGCAGCTGCATGATTACATTGCGCATGCCGCCCGATTCAAACTGGAACACGCCGTCCGTTGAGCCGGCGGTGAGCATTTCAAATACCTTGGGGTCATCAAACGGGATCTTTGAGACCGAAAATTCCGGGTCGGCCCGGCGGATCGCTTCCTGCGCGTCGTTGAGCACCGAAAGGTTGCGCAGCCCCAGAAAGTCCATTTTCAGAAGGCCGAGCTCTTCCAGCGTCGTCATGGTATACTGTGTGACAATGGACTCCCCGTTTTTCGCGAGGGGAACATATTCGCTGACGGGGTGATCTGTGATCACGACACCCGCCGCGTGCGTAGATGCATTGCGTGGCATTCCCTCTACCTGGCGGGCCATATCGATCAGCTCGTGAATCTGGGGATCGGTATCGTAGCGCGTGCGCAGCTCGGAGGAAGAGGCAAGTGCTTTTTCCAGCGTGACGTTCAGCCCCATCGGCACCAGCTTTGCCACCGAATCCACCACATTATAGGGAATCGCCATCGCGCGGCCAACATCGCGAAGGGAGCCTCTGGCCGCCATGGTGCCAAACGTGACGATCTGCGCCACGTGGTCGGCGCCGTATTTGTGTACGACATAATCGATCATTTCACCGCGCCGCTCGTCGCTGAAATCAATATCGAAATCGGGCATGCTGACGCGCTCGGGATTGAGGAATCGCTCGAACAGCAGCTGGTAGCGGATCGGGTCGATTCCGGTGATGCCGACGCAGTACGCGGCAAGACTCCCCGCGCCCGAGCCTCTGCCCGGGCCGACGGGAATTCCGACAGATTTCGCATACCGGATAAAATCGTAGACGATCAGGTAATAGTTGACATACCCCATGCTCTCGATCACGCGCAGCTCATATTCCAGCCGCTCGGTGATGGCGGGGTCCGGCTGCTCGCCGTACAGACGGTGCAGCCCCTCAAAACACAGGCTGCGGAAGAATTCCACATTATCTTCCCCATTCGGCGTTTGGAACGAGGGCAGTTTTGTGTGACCGAATTCAAATTCCACCTGACAGCGCTCGGCGATGACAACCGTGTTATCACACGCCTCCTGCGGGAACAGCGCGCGCATTTCCTCTTCGCTTTTCAGGTAAAACTGGTCGGTGGCGAACTCCATTTTATCGGGGTCCTGAATCGTGTGGTTCGTCTGAATGCAAAGCAGAATCAGGTGCATCCGGCTGTCCTGCTGCCGGATATAATGACAGTCGTTTGTCGCGACCAGCGGGATGCCGGTCTCTTTGGACAGGCGCAGCAGGCCGTCGTTGACGATTTTCTGCTCGCGGATGCCGTGATCCTGCATCTCGAGATAAAAATTCCCCTCGCCGAAAATGTCACGGTACCGCAGAGCAGTTTCTCGCGCGGCCGCGTAATCATCGTTTGTCAGCTGGCGGGGAATCTGCCCGGCCAGACACGCCGAAAGCCCGATCAGCCCCTCGCTGTGCGCTTCCAGCAGCTCCAGATCAACCCGGGGCTTGCTGTAGAAGCCCTCCGTCCAGGACTGAGAGACGATCTGAATCAGATTCTGGTACCCTGTATTGTTTTCGCAGAGCAGCACCAGATGATACGGCTCGTTATCGAGCCCATGCACCTTATCGAAACGGGTGCGGCGCGAGACATACACCTCGCACCCGATGATCGGATGGAGCCCATTTTGTTTTGCGGCACGGTAAAAATCCACCGCGCCGTACATCACACCGTGGTCGGTAACGGCCACCGCCGTTTGCCCCTGGCCCTTGACTGCCTCCATCAACGGCCCGATACGGCAGGCACCGTCCAGCAGGCTGTATTCCGTATGCAGATGCAAATGCACAAATCCCATGTGCCTGTCCTCCTTTCTCAAAAACCTTTTCGTGCGGTTTTACCGCAGAAGAATTTCTTTCATTTTATCCCTCGTGCCAGGGTGATTCATTTCTTTTTTTATTTTGATAAGGAAAAGTAATTTTCAGCGAGTGCCCCCGGCATGGGGTTTCCGCTTGCGCGGGCACCCGCTGAAAAAAACAATCTGGTTTATCGCAAACAAAAGACTTTCACAAATAAGAAAAGCACCTACTCTGGCACAACAAGCCACAGCCTGCATATAATCTGACGGTCAAAGCGAAAAAGCCTTGACCGTCGGGAATCACTTCAGATTTTCGGCTTCCTCCATCAGTCGGCGCAGCCGATGATTGACCCCCGAGCGGCTGACCGGCGTTTGGAACAGCTGCCCCAGCTCCCGCAGAGAAAGCTCGGGATTTTTCAACCGAAGCTCCGCCGTTTCCCGAAGCTCTTCCGGCAGAACCTCAAACCCGATCGTATCGCGGATTTTTTCGATCGCTTCCACCTGGCGCACAGATGCGCCGACAGTCTTGTCGATATTAGCGGTTTCAAAATTAGTCTTGCGGTTGACGTTGTTGCGCACCTCTTTGAGCATACGCACCTGCATCAGCTCCATGGCCGCGCCGCCCGCGCCAAGATAGGCCAGCAGGTCGGCGATTCGGTCGCCGCCCTTGATATACACCACAAATGCGCCCTTTCGGTTGACGAGCGCCGGATGAAAATCCATCCCCTCGCGCAGGAGCGTTATAACGTCCTTTGCGAGGTTCATATAAGGCAGGATCAGCTCCAGGTGGTAATCCTTATTCGGGTCTGTCACAGTGCCGCAGGACAAAAACACGCCCCGCAGAAACGCCGCTTTGCAGCATTCGTTCTCCAGATTGGCCAGATTGACCCGCAGGCTGATTTCCTTCCCGCTGTGGCCGAACGCGGAAAGCACCTGCCTGCGCTGGCTTTCCTCCTGCACGATCAGCGCATAGCTGCTGCGGCGGTATGACACCGCCGTGCGCACCTCCACAATCGCGCCCGTGATCTGCGCCGCAAGCTGTGCGGCCCGGCGCGCAACCATAGGATGCTCCGTTACGAGAGAAACCGAAATCGGAGAAAAGCTTTTTGCGCACAGCAAAAGGCCGTAGCATTCCGCTTTTTCACAGCAGGCCTGTTCCGGCTCTATTTTACACATTTCCGATTTTGCATCATACGAAAATGACATGGCGCTTCTCCTATTTATGAATGTCCCTGTGGTTAACGCTGGCCCGCTTCCCGTTCTCGAGAAGGTGGTTATACAGCAGCTGCGCGAGCGCCACCGAACGGTGGCGGCCGCCGGTGCAGCCGATCGCGATAACCAGCTGACTCTTGCCCTCGTCGCAGTAAAGCGGCAGCATGTAATCGATCATATCGAGAAACCGGGTGACAAACCCTTTGGTCTGGTCCCACTTCATGACATACTCGCGCACCGGTTCATCCAGGCCCGTCTGGCGCTTTAATTCCTCCACGTAGAACGGATTCGGCAGGCACCGCACATCAAAAACGAGGTCTGCTTCCGGCGGGAGACCATATTTAAAGCCGAAGGAAACGCAGTGTATCATCAGCGCCGCTGAGGCATCGCCCAGAAACAGGCTTGAAATCCGCTCCTTGAGCTGGGCCGGGGACAAAAACGACGTGTCGATAATGTAATCGGAACACTCCCGCACCGTTTTCAAAATCTGGCGCTCCATCTGCACGGCCTGTTCCAGCGAGCCCAAGTATTCCTCGGCCAGCGGGTGCTTGCGCCGCGTTTCCTTAAAGCGGTTGATCAGAACGGAATCGCCGGCGTCGAGAAACAGAATCTTATATTTCTTCCCCTCTTCGCGCATCAGCGCCAACGTTTCAGAAAGGCTGTCGAACAGCGTGCCTCCGCGAATATCCGTTACGGCGGCGACGCGCTGAAACCCTTCCTTGGCCTGACTGCAAAGGTCATAAAAGGTGGGAATCAGCTTCGGTGGAATATTATCCACGCAGTAAAATCCGATATCCTCCAGCGCGTTGACGGCTCTGGACTTTCCCGCGCCGGAAAGCCCGGTTACAATAATAAATTCCATTTGAAATTCCCCCTCGCTTTACGCCCCAGTCACTGCCCGATTTTACGTATCTCACACTCCAGCTCTACACCTGTTTGTTTGAAAACGGTCGATTGAATCACGGAAATCAGCCGCAGTACATCCTCACAAGTGGCGTCACCCTGATTCACAATAAAACCCGCATGCTTGCTGCTGACGGCCGCACCACCAACACTCTGGCCCTTGAGGCCGCACTGCTCGATCAAAGTACCCGCAAAATGATCCGGCGGGCGCTTGAACACGCTGCCCGCACTGGGCATTTCCAGCGGCTGCTTGGAACGCCTGCGGCCGATCAGGTCGTTCATCTTTGCGCGGATCTCTTCCTGATCACCGGCACAAAGCTGCAGATTCAAAAACAGAATCGCGGACTGATTATAACTGTACGCGCTGTGCCGGTAAGAAAGCTCCAGCTCCGCCCCGGTCAGCACTCCGAATTCGCCTTCGTGCGTCATATGCTCGCAGGAAAATAAAACATCCTTCATTTCGCCGCCGTACGCTCCGGCATTCATAAACGCGGCGCCGCCCGCCGTGCCGGGAATTCCCCACAGGAATTCCGCACCCGAAAGCGAATGCTCCAGCGCAAAGGTACATAACGCCGAAAGCGGTGCGCCAGCGCCGCACCGCACCTGCTGCGGCTGCGGCAGCGTGATCTCGTTGAATTCCCCGGTCAAAGCGATTACCATTCCGCGGATTCCCGCATCGCTGACCAGCATGTTGGAGCCGTTCCCAATCACCAGATACGGTACCTCCAGCTCATTGGCACGCCGCGCCATTTGACTGAGACACTCGCGGCTGCCGGCAGAAACAAACAGATCTGCCGGGCCGCCGATGCGAAACGTGGTGTGCCGGCTCATCGGCTCGTGAAAAGAATAGGCGCAGCCAAGCTGCTGTGCCATTGCACCCAATTGTTCGATCTGATCCATAGATGCCTCCTAGTTATTTTTGCCCACAGGAAATACCGGAGCCATCCGCTCCGGCATCACAAATCAAAATCCAGCTTTTTTTCGGTCGGCTCCAGCATTTTAGAATCCAGACCAAGGCTGCTCAGCAGCTCCTGTGCGGCATTGTAGCCCATCTTTTTCTGACGGTTGTTCATGGCGGCCACCTCGATAATCACCGCGAGGTTACGCCCCGGCTTCACCGGAATCGTCAGAATCGGCACCCGAATCCCCAGAATCTCTGTATAATCATTCTCAAGACCCATGCGGTCGTAATTCTTAGAGCTGTCCCATTGTTCCAGACTGATGACCATATCGATTTTCTCGGTCACCTTGACGGCGCCCATACCGAAAATGCGCCGGGCATTGATAATGCCTATGCCGCGCAGCTCAATAAAATGACGGATATTTTCCGGCGAGGTACCGACCAGGGATTTTGCCGATACCCGGCGGATTTCCACCGCGTCGTCGGCAATCAGGCGGTGACCGCGTTTAATCAGCTCAATGGCCGTTTCGCTTTTTCCGACGCCGCTGTCGCCCACCAAGAAGATGCCTTCGCCGTATACCTCTACTAGAACGCCGTGACGCGTGATGCGCGGGGCCAGCTCGACGTTGACATACGATACAAGCGCGGCCATCAGGTCGCTGGTGGGTTCGGATGAACTGAATACCGACACGCCGTAAATCTGAGCCGCTTCCAGCAGCTCGGGCATCGGCTCAATGTCGCGCGCCACAATCACCGCCGGCGATTTTTTCGACAGCAGCTTATTGAGAGAAACCTGCCGTTCCTCCGGCGAAAAGCTGCTTAAAAAGGCTGTTTCCGTATTGCCCATGATCAGAATACGGTGAGAATCAAAGTAATCCAGAAAGCCGTTAAGCTCTAAACCCGGACGATTCACCTCACGGGAAGAAATCAACAGCTTTTCCGGGTCAACCGGCATATAAACAGGACGAAGGGAAAGCTCTTTAATTACCTTGGAAAGCGGAACCGTATATGTTGTCTGTGCGCCGTGGTTCTCGTAGCCGCTCATCATTATCACTCCTATATTTTTTGCCGTCTGAACGAAGGACCATACTGCCCTCTGTCCGTTTCAAACGTCGGGAATCCTGCCGTAAACCAAAATTGCTTTTGCTGCGCTCCTATTTCGTCAATTATCATTAATGTTATTATAGCTTAAAAACGGGTAGAATTCAATGATGGAACACCTGAAACTCAATTTGCCCAAACTGGCAAAAGAAATGACTGAACATGGAAATTTTATGTTATAATAACCTCACGGCGTAAACGAAAGCAAAGCTTTCGACGCCTGGGAGAACATTGAATCATCGGCTTAGTGATTCCGAGTGTTGAAATAGGTTTTCGTGGGCTTGTTTTGGTTATGGATAATATAATAACCTCACGACGTAGTTGAAAGCAAAGCTTTCGACGTCTGGGAGAACATTGAATCATCGGCTTAGTGATTCCGAGTGTTGAAATGGGTTTTCGTGGGCTTGTTTTGGTTATGGATGATATAATAACCTCACGGCGTAGTTGAAAGCAAAGCTTTCGACATCTGAGAGACCATCGAATCATCTGCTTGATGATTTCGAGTTTTGAGATAGAATTTTCATGGGCTTGTTTGGTTATGGATGATATAATAACCTCACGACGTAGGTGAAAGCAAAGCTTTCGATGGAGTTTTGAGAGAGTCGAACTTCCCTGTACTTATCCCGCATGGGGAATCTGCATGCACAGCTTGCTTCAAGAGAGACAACACGCTAAACCTGCACGCGCACCGAAAATTTTCGTAAAAATTGAAAGAAAAAAATTTTTCAGCAAGACAAATCCACTTTGCTATACTATAATACTTTTGAAAGGCACAATCGAATGGAACTCCCATATCTGTTTTTGGGAAGCGATTGTATGCTTTTTTCCTTTTTAAGGAATGTCCCCGCGGTATGGTTGCAACCACTGCAATTCTGCCGCTTTATCTGCGATAAAACGAATCCATTCTTGATGATTTGCGGATCGGTCAGAGCCATCGGATTTGCCGGACGGCCCGGCTGACCGGAACGGGAGGAATTATGAAAATCGCCATTTTTACAGAAACATATCTGCCCCAAACCTCCGCGGTAGAAACACAGATTCTGCTGCTTGCCCAATCTCTCATCCGCCTGGGGCATGAGGTACTGGTGGTCAGTACGGACGTGGAATCGGAAGAATGCTATCTGGAACAGCATACCCTGTTCGGTCCGGCTAAGCCCTCCGATACGATCTATGGACAAACTGGCCAGCGGACAAAGCTGAATCGGTTAAAAGAGTTCATCGATGATTTTGATCCGGATGTGATCCACCTGTTTACATTCTGTTCCGTGGGCGGGCTTGGGCTGAAATACGCCCTTTCGCACGACTTGCCGCTGATCACCACCGTGCAGAGCACTCACGACATCAGCGAGGGCTTTTATGGCAGAGGAGTACGCCGCCTGCTGGGCAAACGGTTGTGCCAGAGCACCTACCGCAAGGCGCTGGCCTTTTCGGATCTGGTGACAAGCCCCTCGCAAAAAATCCTGCGCAAAATCCGTCCGCTGTGCAAACACCGCCAGCTGACCGTTTCTCCCCTTTGTGTAGACACGGAGCAGCTGCGCGAAAAAGCACCGGATGGCGAGAAAACGGAAGCGATCCGCCGTCGTCTTGGGATCACCGGAAAAACAGGGGTCCTGTTTGTTGGAACGCTGGGAAAAGATAACGGAGTGGATGCCCTGCTTGATCACTGGGCTGCCTTATGCAAGGGTCAAAACAAGCTGCATCTGGCAATCGTCGGCACAGGCCCGCAGCTTGACGAGCTGAAGAACAAAGCCAATCTGCTGGGAATTTCCACCCGCGTCACGTTCGCCGGAGAGGTTCCGCGCGAACAGATTCCGCTTTGCTACCAGGTTTGCAGCGCATTTTTCAGCGCATCTGAATCCGACGCCATGAAGGCTGCTCCGCTCGAAGCTATTGTCAGCGGGCTGCCGGTCATTCTGCCGAAGAACAGCGCCTGTGCGGAACTGCTGGTGGACGGAGTCAACGGCTTTGCATATGATCCGGAAACCGATATTGAAAAAATCCTGCACAATTTTGCATCTCTTTCCCCGGAAAAAGAAGCGGCTATGAAAAAGCTGGTGGCCCGCACAATGGGGAATCTGACTCTTGAGGAACAGGCCAAAAGCTTTTTGAGCTTTTACGCGCTGACGCAAAAGCACCACTATAAAACAGCGGAAAAGCTGGAATGACTTTTCCCCAAAAGAGCATCGCCGCAAATGTTGCGGCGATGCTCTTTTTATGCTGAAAGTTTTACCATCATCCTGCGCCGCCAAGAATCCCGCCAATATAGTACAGCACAAAAATGTGCAAGGGATAGAAAACATAGAAAAAGTATTTCCATCCTTTTCCCCTTTGTCCATTGTAGCTTACTAAAAACGGAAGCGCCCCAAGCATCATCCACGAATAATACTTGAAAAGAATTGCGGTCGGGTCAGGTGTGTAGGCCGGAGGAATTCCTACAGCCTTCAGGCAGAGCTCATAGAAAAAGGAATATAAATCCGGAAGACGGAATATTTCGATCAGCTGAGCAAGGCAATGCGGTACAAACTGGGTAAAAAGCAACAAAAAGAGCACAACGCAAAAAGCAGTATAGGCACGGGCCAAACGCTTTCTGTCATCCTTTACCCAGTAGAGTATCACCCCCAACAGCAAATACACCCAACCGCCCTCTAAATAGAAAATGCTGCCGAGCAAAGTGGGCAGAAACTCTATCAAGATGGTAAAGCCGGTAGTAATCGGAACTACCATTGGCAGCAAAATCAAGAGCAAATAAGCTCCAATCTGCCAGACACCATACCGAAGTAAATATTTTTGAAAGCTTCCATCCTTTTGGCGAAAACGATCTATTAGAAAATAGAGAATGCTCAGGCAAAATAGAGGCCGGAAAATATTATTACCAATGACTCCCGCAGGACTGGAAAACCCAGGAATTGCATGGAAGGAATAAAAGACCACACGCTTTGCAAGCTCCATGAACACACCCGCAAGATAAAGCCGAATGATGTACTTTTTCTTGCTTCTCGTATGAGAAAAGCCCTGTGTGGAGCAAAAAATGAAAATGGGAAACGAGAGTCTGCCGATCCAGTGGAGCCAAATCGGCATGTTGGGAAGAAACTGCCCAATATGGTCAACAACCATAAAGACAAGTGCAATGATTTTCAGCGCTGTCGTAGACATTCTTTTTCTCCTTTTATAAAAATAAAACTACACACTTACAAAATCATAAGTGTGTAGTTTTAAAAGACAATTCTAAAATTACTCGATTGTACCAATCACATCAATGTATCCTAAAATATTTGCCTTAAACTCTAAATAGATTTTTGATTCTAATGACGTTCCGGTAACTGTGAAAGACCGCTCAGAATTTCCGGGTATTGAAACTGTATTATACACTGTATCAGAACTTAAACTTTTTACTTTTACAGTAAGAGTAGAGGTGGATTGGTTATGGATTTGAATAGAATAGCTATATTTATTATAAAAAGCATATTCTGTATATAACTTTCCAACATTCGATTTTCCACTTAAATAATAATAGCTTTTGGAAACATCCCAAAGTTTAGTCGGAACCTCTGTTCCGAAGGGCACAACTCCAGAAGAAGTTCCGGGCTCTATTGGCGTTAAGCCAATATTTTCTCCAGTAGAATTAACTGATGAAATTGCTTGAGAAGTAGTTGCTTTACTTTCAGCTGCATATGCCGGGAAAGAGGTGTTTGCCGAAATTAATAAAATTGCGCATGATAATAAACTAATTTTCTTTATTCTGTTCATTTTGCTATCTCTCCTTATAAAACATAATATCTTCACTCCAATTGTGCAGAGACAAAAGGCCATCATTCGCTAAAATATTGCGTAGCCCCCTTTCTCCAAATAAAATTACAATAAATCACACTTTTCCGAAAAGCCTTCATATATATAACGATTAATAACGATGTTTTGTTACAGATTCTTCCAAAAAAGCCAAAATATTTTCAGTTCTTTCTTCAACAAAAAGCACCCCAAGCAATGTAACACTTGGGGTGGCTCAATGATTCTTATTCGTTTTTCTCTGCCAGACAACCTAAACTCAGCGGGAAGAAGCAACCGCCTGCTGTTTCTTCTGCTGCTTGTGCTTCTGCCACATGACATACAGCGGACCGGCAACGCAAACTGAGGAATAGCAGCCGGTAATGATACCTACCATCATCGGCAGAGCAAAGGTCTGCACGGAATCCAGGTTGTACATCACGCTGACGATATACACCACCGCGATTGCGGCAAAGGTGCAGCCCGCGGTGTACAGAGAACGGGTCAGGGTCTGGTTGATGCTGGTGTCGACCAAAGTGCCATAGTCGGCCTTCGGGCCCATCAGCTTGCGGTTTTCACGGATACGATCGTAAATGATGATCGTATCGTTCAGCGAATAACCGAGAATCGTCAGCACAACCGCGATAAAGTTATCGTTGATCGGCATGCGGAAAATGACAAACGTAAAGTACACCATCGCCACGTCGTGCAGCAGGGCGATAATCGCCATGGTACCCGCCGAAGCACCGCCGATCTTCTTAAAGCGGAACGCAATGTAGACGATCAGCAGCAAGGCCGCAACCAATACGGACAACAGGCACTTGAGGAAGAAATCGCGGCCCATCACCGGGTTGACGGAGCTGGATTCCACCACAGCAAAGTTTGCACTTGGGTATTCCTTTTCCAGCGCGGCGGCCACCGCCTGCTGGTGCTCAACGGTCAGGGATTCTGTGCCGGAGAAGGAAATCGATACATTATTGAGCGATTTCCCGTCGTCCGCGGACTTGACGTCCTCGTTGATGTTAACGGTCACAGGCTTGCTTGTCGTAGCCTGAACGATATCCTGCACCTTTTCCTGATCGATGGCGCCGGTATAGGAATACTTGATCAGCGCACCGCCGGTGAACTGAATATCGAGCTGAGTGCCGAAAATAATGTTGAAGATCAGGCCGATTGCCATCAGGCCCAGTGAAATCGCAAAATAAATTCTGCGGTTCTCGTAAAAACGAATGTGAAAAGTTTTCATTTATCGGCACCTCCATACAGCCACTTGCTGCGTGCGAATCGGAACCCGGAAATGGATTTGGTCATCAGACGGGTTGCGGTAACGCCCATGATAAAGTTGCCGATCGTTCCGATCAGCAGGGTATATCCAAAGGAATAGATAGCCCCTGTGGTGGAGGAACCGAACAAAGCAGAGAACAGATTGGTGGGCCCGAATACCAGCATCAGAATCACGGCAACGATAATAACGGTGATGTTACCATCGAAAATCGCCCAGAAGCTGTTGGCGTTACCCTTCTGGATTGCTCCGTCCAGCGTTTTGCCGGCCCACAGCTCTTCTTTGATTCTGGTGGCAGTGATGATATTCGCATCCACGCCCATGCCAATGGAAAGGATGATACCGGCGATGCCGGGCAGCGTCATCGTAAAGCTATTGAGGAAGGGGAAATATCCCGAAACGGCCGCAAACGACAGGGCAACTTGTCCCATCAACGCGATTACGGCGATCAGGCCTGGCAGGCGGAACAAGAACAGCATGAACAGACACACCAGTGCAAATGCAATCACACCGGCCCAGCGCATGGCATCCAGCGAGCTGCTGCCGAGGGACGGGCTGATCGTCTGGAAGTTGGTGGTCGTCAGCTTGAACGGCAGAGCACCGGCGCTGATCTTCGCGGCCAGAGACGAAGCCTCCGCGGCTGTGAAGTTGCCCTCAATGGTGCATTTACCGTCTGTAATCGCCTCTTTGACGTTCGGGGCGGAAATCATCACATCGTCCATCCAGACCGAGATGGTTTGTCCAACCAAACGCTCTGTTGCCTCAGCAAATTTAGTAGATCCCTCTTTGCTGAATTCCAGTGCAACCAGATACTCGGTCTTGCCGGAATCGGGATTCTGATAAACCTGCGGCTGAGCCGACACAACATCGTCGCCCTGCAGGATAATCGTATCCTTTGTCGTACCTGTAGGGGTCTTGTACACCGGCTGACCGTCGGAGCCGGTCTCGGTGGTTGCGTAATCAGCCCCTTCACGGAAGGTGAGCAGCGCGGTCGCGCTCAGCTCTTGAATGGCTGTTTCAGGGTCAAAGTTCTGTTCGCCGCTTTTCCAGGGGAAACGAACAATAATACGGTCATTGTGATCGTCGGTATAGATCTCATAATCCGTGATATTATTGTTGACCAAACGCAGTTCAATCGTCGACTTTGCCGCATTGAGCTGATCCTCGGTCGCTCCCTTTCCGGTATCGGGTGTAAAGGTCGCCTCTACCCCTCCGCGGATGTCGATGCCCCATCGAATGTCGCCCGCACCTTTTACATATGTAGTGCGATTGTCCCCGTTTTGCGCATATACCCCAAAAATGGCGGTGTAGGTAAAAAGCAGGATCAGGAGGGCGACGACGAAAAACACCGGTTTTCCTACTCGCTTCATGCAAATATCCTCCAATAGCATTAAGGTTTCCGCGGCTGCGTTCCAGGTGGAACCGCAGCCGCGTACATAACAAAGCTTATTATAAGATTATACCCGCAAAAAGTCAATGGAAAAGCCTTGGTTTGCCCGCTTTCGACAAATCATTCCGAAAAAAATCAGCAATATCCTTATACTTGTATCCCGCTCTCTTTTATAATATAATTTGAAGATCATTTTCTGAGCGAAAAGACGGAAATCAGAACGGTGGGAATTCATTTATGGATTTGATTCAATGCAAAATAGCACCGGATCATCACATCCTGTCTTACATTGCATTCATACGAAAATTTGACCGTTCTTTGTCTGTAGGTGAAATGAAACAGAAAATAGAGAACGGACTGTTTGCCATAGAATTTGATTTGGAATATTTTGATGTATTGGAAGATTGAAATGGTATTGATCGAAAGGATGTCTTTCGAGAATCGATTTCTCAGTTGATAAACCTTGGGGCCAACATAAGCGATACCATAACGGTGAGCCTGCTACGCTTGAATTTCCGGATAACTGGCTGAACACTCTGCGGCAAATCGCCCTTCCTATGGAATTTTATGATTGACCAGGAACAGGAAGATCGCGCATAACACAGCGAATTGATCCCCTGTGGCAGCATAGAAACACAATTGTCACCCAATAGCGGCAACGAAAGAACGAGGTCATAGTCTTAAATAGACTATGACCTCGTTTTATTCGGTTCAAACATGAAAACCTGCCGGGAAGCTTAGCCAAGCAGCTTTTCCAAAGCAGCCAGACGAGCGCTGACACAGAACACCGCGATGGCCTTTTTCATCTCTTCCAGAGACGGATACGTGGGGGCGACACGGATGTTGGTATCTTTGGGGTCTTTGCCGTAGGGGAATGCCGCGCCCGCACCGGTAAGAACCACACCGGCTTCCTTACACAGCTGAACAACGCGCTTTGCGCAACCTTCCATCACATCGACGCTCACAAAATAGCCGCCGTTCGGATTCGTCCAGGAAGCGATGTTCTTATCACCCAGCTCGCTGCTGAGAGTATCGAGCACCACCTTGAACTTGGGGGCGATACTCTCTCTGTGAAGCTTCATATGCGCCAAAATGCCGTCCAGATCGCGCAGATACAGCAGGTGACGCATCTGGTTGAGCTTGTCGGGGCCGATGGTCTGGAACGAAAGATGCTTTCTGAAATCCTGATATGTTTTTTCTCCCGCTGCCATTGCAGCAATACCCGCACCCGGGAATGTAATTTTAGAGGTGGAGCAGAAAAATACCGGCAGCTCGGTGTTCCCGGTCTTTTCGCATTCCGCATACAAGTCAAGCAGCACGTCGGGGGTATCGGTCAGGTCATGGACACAGTACGCGTTATCCCACATCACGCGGAAGTCCGGCGCGGCGGGTTTGAGCGCTGCAATGCGGCGAACCACGTCGTCGGAATAGGTGGTTCCAAGCGGGTTCGAATACTTCGGCACGCACCACATGCCTTTAATGGTATCATCCTCGGCAACCAGGCGCTCGATCATATCCATATCGGGGCTGCCATCGATCATCGGAACCAGAATCAGCTCAAAGCCGAAATATTCCGTGATGGCAAAGTGGCGGTCATACCCGGGGGAAGGGCACAAAAACTTGATTTTCTCCTGCTTGCCCCAGGGCTTGCAGCCGGAAAAGCCGTGCGTCATACCGCAGGAAATGAAGTCGAACATCATATTGAGGCTGGAGTTGCCGCCGATGATGACATTCTCGGGGCGCACCTGCATCATCTGCGCCAGAATCGCGCGCAGCTCGGGCACGCCCTCAGGCATACCGTAATTGCGCAGATCGTCCCCGGTGGAAGCGATCATATTGGAGTCCGACGTCAGCATATTGAGCATATCCATAGAAAGATTCAGCTGTTCGGGAGAGGGCTTTCCTCTGGCCATATTCAGCTTCAGACCCTGTGCCTTGAAAGCATCATACTGTTGCTGAACCTTTTGCTTTTCCTGTTCCAGTTCCTGTCTGGACAATAAACCATATTCCATTTGAGCATCTCCTTTTCCAAACCTGCATAAATGATATTGAAAGCATTACCATTCTAATATATTCAGATCAAAAACGCAAGTTAAATTTATCGTTCCTGCATTTTTGTTATATTTGGCAGGTTTTTCACAAAAAAGTAGAGCATTTTGCTTTTTTCGGGGATTTTTATTCCAAATATCAATTTGATTGATCTTAAAAAAAACAGTTGTGTCTCCCGCCAGAGTCGGGAGACACAACTGTTTTTTATTTTTCAGCAAGGCAGATTCGTATTAAAACTCCGCGGAACCGGTTGTTCGCGGGAAGGGAAGGACATCCCTGATATTGGAAACGCCGGTCAAATACATCACCAGGCGCTCAAAGCCCAGGCCAAAGCCCGCGTGTTTGGCTCCGCCGTAGCGGCGCAGATCGAGATACCACCAGTACTCCTCTTCGGAAAGGCCTGTTTCGCGCATGCGGCGCTGCAAGAGCTCCAGCCGTTCCTCTCTCTGGCTGCCGCCGATGATCTCGCCGATACCGGGCACGAGCAGATCCATGGCGGCCACGGTTTTGTCGTCGTCGTTCAGACGCATGTAGAACGCCTTGATCTCCTTCGGGTAATCCGTAACAAAGAGCGGCTTGCCGAACACCTGCTCGGTCAGATACCGCTCATGCTCGGTCTGCAGGTCGCAGCCCCAAGAAACGGGGTATTCAAACCGGCTGTTTTCGCGCTCGAGCAGTTCCACTGCCTGTGTATATGTCACATGGGCAAAGTCCGATTCCGCCACATGGCGCAGGCGTTCCAAAAGGCCGGTATCGATAAAGCGGTTGAAAAAGTTCAGCTCCTGCGGGCAGGAATCCATCACGGAACGGATCACGTAGCGGAGCATGTCCTCCGCCAGACGCATGTCGTCCGAAAGATCGGCAAACGCGATTTCCGGCTCAACCATCCAGAACTCCGCCGCATGGCGCGCCGTGTATGATTTTTCTGCGCGGAAGGTGGGCCCAAAGGTATATATTTTACCGAACGCCAGTGCCATGCACTCCCCCTCCAGCTGGCCGGATACGGTCAGCGAGGTGTGGCGCTGGAAGAAGTCCTTGCTGTAATCCACGGAGCCGTCCTCACACAGGGGCGGATTGACCGGGTCGAGCGTGGTGACATGGAACATCTCCCCTGCCCCCTCGCAGTCGCTGGCGGTGATCAGCGGCGTATTGGCGTAGACGAAGCCGCGCTCCTGAAAGAAACGGTGAATGGCAAAGGCCGCCGCAGAGCGCACACGAAACACAGCGCTGAACAGATTGGTGCGCGGCCGCAGATGCGCGATGGTGCGCAGGAATTCCACAGAATGACGTTTCTTTTGCAGAGGATATTCGGGCGCAGAGGATGCTTCCACCGCAATCTGTGCGGCGTGCAGCTCGCAGGGCTGTTTTGCCTCCGGCGTTGGCACCAGCGTACCGGTCACACAAAGCGCCGCACCTACATTCTGCTTTGCGATCTCCGCAAAATTTTCAACGTTCTGCGCTTCAAACACAACCTGAAGCCCCGCAAAGCTGCTGCCGTCGTTCAAATCAATAAACCCAAGCGCTTTGGAATCCCGGATGCTTTTGACCCAGCCGCAAACGGTAATTGTTTTTTCTGCATATTCCTGAGGGCTGGTGAGAATTTTCGCAATTTCGATTCGTTCCATACCATCCATACCTCCTGATCTTTTTCTGTCACAGTCCGCTCCGCGGCCAATAAAACTTTCCCGAAGCTCGCTTTGGCTCGCGGCGGGACGGCCATTAGGATGATTATACCACAGGCACAGCGCACCGTTGTGGTATATTTATCAATTGGGATATGATAAGCCGCTGCGGTTATTATAACATGATGGCCAACACAAAGTCCTCCCGACCGTATCAAGCCGTTTTCTGAGCCGCGTTATCATGTTTCAATGCTCTCTCAGGCGTCGAAAGCTTTGCTTTCGCTTACGCCGTGAGGTTATTATACCATTTGTTCCCATAAAACAGAAACAAATAAAAAATTTTTGCCCGATATTAAAAAATGGACTTGATTTTTGTAATAAGTTTCGCTATAATAACATAGTCGCCAGCCCGGCAGCGGGTTTGATGCCATATGGAGAGGTATTCTAATGGTAAGGAGCCACATTGGAAATGTGGTGTGCCGCAAGGCATTGTGCGTTCGAGTCGCATCCTCTCCGCCATTGTAATCCAAAAGTGAGATTCTTTTTCTTGTAAACAGAATCATGCTTTTGGATTTTTTTTACTTTAAATCAAAGTTAGCAATGTTTCCCAGCAAAAATCAGCGAAGCATTCTAATGGAACTCAAATGACAGGAGGGGAAATGTATGCCACGCAAATCAGATCTGGCCGGCCAGAAATTCGGATTATTGACTGTCGTCGGCGACAGTGGGGAACGCAAGGGTACCTGCGTTTTATGGACGTGCCGTTGCGACTGCGGAGTTACCATAGCGGTACCTACCACATCTCTCACCAAGGGACTTGTGAAAAGCTGCGGATGCGTACGGAGTGTACGCAAAAGTATTTTTTCCAAACCGCAGTGGAACAATACAAGCGGTGTCAGAGGCGTACATCTCAAAAGGAACAAAGGGAGATCCGCCCGGTGGACTGCGGTGATCAGCTTGAATCGCAAGCAATATTACTTGGGGTCATACCGTAATTTTGACGCCGCTGTAAAAGCCCGCAAAGCTGCGGAAGAACATATTGAGGGTTCATTTGAAGAGTGGTATTTGGAATGGCGTAAAAAAACCAGACGAACCAAAAAATCCCCTGATCCGGTTTGATTTCTCGGAGTACATACGAAATTTGGAACAACTACATAATACAAAATGAATATTTAAATATAATTATTACTAATTGTATTTTATCCTGCATCAAAAGAGAGGCTTTCAGTTTTTTGAAAGCCTCTCTTTTGTTATGGAGGGTATGAAAAAGAGTTGACACACAGGCATCGCCAAACTCTCTGCCCGAATATGGAATGGATTTATTTCGGCTGCTTTCCAATATAAGCAAGAATTCCCCCGTCCACATATAAAATGTGTCCGTTTACGAAATCGGACGCGGAAGAAGCCAGAAACACAGCCGGCCCGATCAGATCGGACGGCTCCCCCCAGCGGGCCGCCGGTGTTTTAGAAATGATGAAGGAATTGAATGGGTGCCCGTTCTCGCGCAGCGATGCCGTCTGCGGCGTGGCAATATAGCCGGGGCCGATCCCGTTGCACTGAATATTGTATTCCCCGTATTCCGACGCGATATTTTTGGTCAGCATTTTCAGGCCGCCCTTTGCGGACGCATACGCCGAAACGGTTTCTCTGCCCAGCTCGCTCATCATGGAGCAGATGTTGATGATTTTTCCGCCGCCGTTTTGAATCATACCCGGAATCACCGTCTTGGCAACGATAAACGGCGCGGTCAGATCCACATCGATCACCTCGCGGAATTCGGCGACATCCATTTCACACATCGGAATCCGTTTGATGACGCCCGCGTTATTGACCAGAATATGGATGGGGCCCATCTTTTTCTCAATATCGGCAACCATCTCTTTCACCTGCGCCTCGTCGGTCACATCCGACACATAGCCCACCGCGTCGATTCCGGCTTTGGCGTATTGCTCCTTCGCCCTCTCCACCGAATCCGCATGGACTCCGTTAAACGCGATTCTGGCACCGGCCGCGGCCAGTCCGCTGGCAATCGCAAAGCCGATTCCATAGCAGCCGCCGGTGACAAGCGCGACCTTCCCTTTCAGAGAAAACATCGTTTCTATTTCCATTGCATGTTCCTCCTTTTATCTCAGCGCGGTGATGTCCACCGTATCCATGTCGTCAAAGGCCTGATTCTCGCCGCCCATCGCCCAGATGAAGGAATAGTGGGAGGTTCCGCAGCCGGAATGGATACTCCAGCTGGGGCTGATGACTGCCTGCTCGTTCTGCATCACCAGATGCTGGGTTTCCGTGGGAGAGCCCATAAAATGGAATACCACGTTATCCTTCGGAATATCGATATAGGTGTAAATCTCCATGCGGCGCTCGTGGGTATGTACGGGCATGGTATTCCACACGCTGCCCGGCTCCAGAATCGTCAGGCCCATGGAAAGCTGGCAGGTTTTCAGCACATCCGGGTGGATAAACTGATTGATCACTCTCTTGTTGGCGGTCTCCAGGCTGCCGAGCGGCTTCTTTGCGGCGTCGGCGATCCCGATAAACGTTGTTTCATACGCACAGTGAGCCGGAGCGCTCACCATAAAGAATTTTGCCGGGTTCGTTTCGTCCTCGCTGGAAAAGGCAACGCTGCGGGTGCCCATGGTAATATACAGGCAGTCCTTGCAGCCCATGGAAAAACGCCGGCCGTCGGCCTCGATCACGCCCGTTCCTCCAATATTGAAAATGCCGATTTCTCTTCTCTCCAGAAAGAATTCGGTGCCAAAGCTGGCCCAAACGTCGATCCCCTTGTCGATGGGCAGCGTTTCCCGCACGGGCATGCATCCCAAGGTCACCATACGGTCCACATGACTGTATACCGCAACGACTTCGTCCGGCACATACAGGTTCTCGATCAGGAACTCCGACCGCAGCTCATCCGTTGTATACCTCCTGACGTCTCTTTGATTGGCCGAGTAACGAATATCCATAAAAAGCTCCCTTCCTCCGGGTAATTTTGCAGATTCCAATGGTATCGTCCTGCCATTTTAAAGTTACCGGTTTTTCCCCCGTCTGCGGCGGGGAAAAACGCGGGCAGAACCCCCCGAAAAACCCTTTCTTAAAATCAGGTCGGTTTAAAGTGCACGAAGTGACAGGACTCTTTTCAGAAATCGGTCGAAAAATCTTGTATACTTGAATACAAGTTAATCAGAAACACTCTCTTTCGACCATCATATACCACCCCAAAGATTTCTGTCAAGAGCGCAAAAGGATAAATCCAGCTCTTTTATTTGTGTATTTTTATAAAAACGTGAAGCTAATGCAAATAAAACAATCCAATTTGTCCATTAAAATCCTTACATTTAATAATGTTCTCTGCTGAAATAAAGAGATGCCGTTTTCATGAAATATTGTTTCCGGTAGAGATTTGTTATCAGCCTGTCAACAAATTAGATAAAATTTTTTAAAAAAATAAAAAAGTATTGACAAATCAATTCGCATGGGTATATAGTCATATCAGAAATCAAACGAAAAATCACTTCTGGTGTTGTCATCTTGCATTCAAGTATACAAGTATTGACCGTCAATACCAAGAAACGAGGGAAATCTTGAACACTTATTTGAAATCGATGAGCAGTGACGACATTTATCACGCGCTCAAAGACGACATTTTGAACCTAAGGCTCAAACCGGGCCAGATGATCAGTGAAAACGAGATTGCGAACAGCTACCATGTTTCACGTACCCCGGTAAAGACTGCCTTTTTACGTCTGAAGGGAGAGAAATACATTGAAATCCTCCCCCAGAAGGGCAGCTTTGTCACGCTGCTGGATATGCAGTACATCAAAGACATCATTTACATGCGCTATGTTCTTGAAGTGGACGTCATGAAAACCATTCTGGAACAAGGGCCTTACGATGATTTGATGCACGAGCTGAAATCCAACCTGCAGAAGCAGCTGATGATGATTGAGCACGATAATCCCAACCCCCAGAATTTCTACGATATTGACAGCCAGTTTCACTATCTTCTTTTTCAGAAAGCGGGCCGCACGAAAATGTGGGATATTATTCAGGACTGCCAGGTGTATTACACCCGCTTCCGCATTCTGGATACGCTGACCACCTCGCGATATCTGCAGCTGTACCAGGAGCATATTGAAATCTATAAGCTTCTGGAAGAAAAAGACCTGGAGGCACTGCGAAAGCACATGCACGAACATCTTCACGGGAACCTGAAGGTGCTTTCCCAGAAAATCAACGGCGAATTCAAAGAGTATTTTATTCCGAGCGACCAGTCAAAACCTTAATTCCCCGGATTTGACAGGCTCTGGAGCTTTGGGGCCGGGGCTTGTTCAAGATACGAAACTGCCATTCATAAAATAAGGAGGGTTTGTCATTGAATCAGAAAATTTTATCGGGCGTACTGTCCTGTGCACTGGCTAGTTCTATTCTCCTTGGCGGATGTCAGGGTGCTTCCACACAATCCAAAGCGCCGGAAAGCGCCGGCGAAACCAGCAGCGCCGCTGCCGGACAAATCACGAGCGATCCCGTGGAGCTGCGTTTCTCGTGGTGGGGCTCCGACAACCGGCACGAGGCAATTCAGAAGGTCATTGCACTGTATCAGAAAAAGCATCCCAACGTGACGATCAAAGCGGAATATGGCGCGTGGGACGGCTGGCAGCAGAATATTCTGACCCAGCTTGGCGGCAAAACCGAAGCGGATATTATGCAGGTCAACTACAACTGGGTGCATTCCTTCGGCAAGGGCAAAAATGTATTTCTGGACCTGAACAGCGTAAAGGATTACCTGGACTTGGACAACTGGGATGCCGAATACCTGAAAGCCATGACGGTCGGCGGCGAGCTGGCGGCCGTGCCGCACGGTATGACAGGGCGCGCCCTGCTGTACAGCAAGCCGATGTTTGAACAGGCAAAGCTTACATACCCCACTACATATCAAGAACTGATGGACGCCGGCAAGACGATTGGTAAAAGCAATACGGCAACCGGTGCGGAAAACAAATATGTTATGCTGAACATCGGCAAGGAATGCCCCGACCTGTTTATTGCCCAGATGCTTTACAACAAGACCGGCAAGGTCATGCAGGTAGACGGCAAGGTGCAGTATACAGAGGAAGAGGTTGCCGCGGTTCTGGAACAATACAACGAATTCGCAAAATCCGGGGCCATGCCCACCTTCCAGCAGCAGAACGCAATCGCCAACGAATCTGACCCGACCTGGACCAGCGGCCGAGGCGGCAGCATCTACGAGTGGGTCAACTCGATGGATAAATATCTGGGCTCTTACAAGGGCGGCGATGCGAAGGATGAAATCGGCATTGCTCCCTATCTGGTAGAAACCGCAGGCCAGACTCCGAACATCTATGTAAAGCCGAACCTTGGCTATGCAATTTCCAAGAACAGCAAAAACCCTGAAGTAGCGGCGGATTTCCTCAACTTCTTCTTCACCGATGAAGAGGCCGTCAGTACACTTGGCACCAGCATCGGCATTTCTTCCAACACCGTTACCCGCGACCTGCAGGAAAAAGCCGGTCTGCTCAAGGGCATCATGAAGGAAGGCTACGATATGCTCGCCAAATACCCCCAGACCGTTCTGGACCCTTACTTTGAAGATTCCAACGTGCGCGGCGCCCGCTATGCCGCTCTGGAAGCATATCGTTCCGGTAAGCTCAGCTCTGCCGAGGCTGCCAAGCAGTATATCACCAAGCAGCAGGAAGAGCTGGATAAACTCTTCAAATGAGGGCCGGCAGCAAAAGGAACTTCGCGCCCTATCTGATGCTGATCCCATGGGTGATCGGGTTTATTGTATTCAAGATATACCCCATCCTCATTTCGTTTGTTTACTCGCTGATGGAATACCCCATTCTCGGCGACCCGGAATTCATCGGGTTTGACAACTACGTACACATCTTTACAAACGACGATGTGTTCCGGTCTTCCATTGCGGCAACAATGAAATATGTTTTGATCGGTACCCCCTGTGTCCTCGTCACTTCTTTCTTTGTGGCATATATTCTGAATTTCAAACTCAAAGGCGTAAACCTGTTTCGCACCGCGTATTACATTCCCTCCATTTTAGGGGGGAATGTAGCGGTCTCGATTTTGTGGATTCAGCTTTTTGACGTCAACGGGCCGGTCAACATGCTTTTGGGAATCTTTGGCGCGGAGCCTGTCTTCTGGCTCAAAGAGGAAAGCTTTGCGGTCATTACGCTGATTCTGCTGAAAACCTGGCAGTTCGGCTCCACCATGCTGATCTTTCTGGCGGCGCTCCAGAATGTTTCCGCCTCTTTGTATGAGGCGGCGAATCTGGATGGAGCCACGAAGCTGCAGCAGCTGTTCCGCATCACGCTTCCGATTATTACCCCCATGCTGCTGTTCAACATGGTAAACGTTCTGGTCAAGGCGTTTCAGGAGTTCAATTCCGCCTATCTGATTACAAAAGGCGGCCCGAACTACACGACCTACTTTTTGAACGTCTACATTTACGACCAGGCCTTTATGAACGGAAATTATGGCTATGCCAGCGCCCTGACGTGGATTTTGCTTCTGATCATCGGCACATTGACGGCTCTGGTATTCTCGTCCTCAAAATATTGGGTCTACTATAATGATTAAGGGGGACGGAACATGAATCGAGTCGGCAATCTTTCCCTCAACGCGGCCATCCGGTACGGCCTGCTGATCGTGATCGGCGTTTTTCTGATCTATCCCCTGCTCTGGATGATCGGCTCCAGCTTTAAAGAAAACATCGATATTTTCGGCACGCTGGCGATTCTGCCGCCTCAGGGGCGCGGAACGCTGGAAAATTTCAAATCGGCCTGGCAGATCAAAAGCGACCACATTCTGCCGTATTATTTTGGGAACACGATGAAGTTCCTGATTCCCAAAACGATCTTCACCATTGTTTCTTCTACACTTACCGCTTATGTGGTGGCCAGAAAGAAATTCGCGGGGAAGAAGTTTGTATTCACGGCGATCATCGTAACCCTGCTGATGCCCGAGCTTGCGTTTCGCATCCCTCTGTATCTTTTGTTCCGGGATGTCGGGCTGCTGAACACCTACGCGGCCCTGTATGTGCAGGATATTTTCGCGGCAGGCACCTGCTCTTTCTTCATTTTTATGGAGATTCAGTTTATGCGCTCTATTCCGAGGGAGCTGGACGAAGCGGCTGTGATCGACGGCTGCAACGACCTGCAAACGCTGATTTACGTGATCGTACCGATTTTAAAGCCCATCATTATCACCGTCGGCCTGCTCTGCTTTATGTGGGGCATGAACGACTTCCAGGGCCCGCTGATTTACCTGCGCACCCCGGATAAAATGGTGATGTCGATGATACTCAAGCAGCAGCTCGACGGCGACACCATGGTCGTTTACGGCAAGCTGTTCGCGGCCTCTTTTATGGCGCTTTTGCCCATGATCGCCATCTTCTTCGCCGGCTCCCGCTACTTTGTAGACGGCGTGGCCAACTCCGGCGGAAAAGAATAATCAAAAAGCTCTGTCTAAAACGGTGATTTTCTCCCCCGCCTTCGGCGAGGGAGAAATACCCGGTTTTCCGCTTTTTATCTGCCAAAGCCTACCCCTTCCCTTTTGTCAGGGAAGCTCGCAAAAACTCTTACAAGCAAATTCAGAACAGGAGGAACAGCAATGCGATTGATCCGGTTTTTGGCACAGGTGATCGACTGGCTCGTCAGTCTGGCCGCTCTGGTGTTTTCATTCCTTGCCATTCTCCCTGTTCTGAAACAATTGCTGCATAACACCGCGCTCTCGGCTTTATTGACTCTGCTGACAGCGGTTCTGCTCGCGATTGCGGTGCAGATTCCATTTTGGAATGTGAATCAGACAGCCGGAAAAGCGTTCTTCGGGCTGGAGATTCAGTCCAGCAACGCGGACCGCCCCCTCACTCTTTCGATTTTAATACAGCGGGAAATTTTCTGTAAGCTGATGAGCTGTTACCTGATCTGTCTCCCCATGCTGTGGGGAAGCCCGGGCGGGCATGAGACAGCCACGGAAACACAGGTGGTACGCAGAAGAAAATCTTCCGCCTGTTACAAAAAATAGAGGTATTTTGAATGCTGAATATACTCACCATTACCCCTTTCGGCTTTGTGCTGGAGCTGGTACAGGACGGCTGCTTCTATACTCCACAGCCTTATACCCTGTTTGTAAACGGCACACCCCTTCTGACCGGGAGCGACCCGGTGATCAGCCTGTTCGGCCTTACGCCCGACACGGAATACCGGGTGGAAATCCACGGCCTGGGGGAACCCGCCGCTGCGACGATCCGCACCGAGCGCTGCGGGTTCGCAATCCATATCAAAGACTATAACGCCGCAGGCGATGGCATCCGCAATGATACGGCGGCCATCCATGCGGCGATTTATTCCGCTCCGCCGCGCTCCGTGGTGATCTTCCCGCGCGGAGAATATCTGGTGGAGCATCTTTTTCTCAAGAGCGGCGTAGACCTGTATCTGGAAGAGGGCGCCGTTCTGCGCCAGAATCCGAACCGGGATGCTCTGGCCATTGTAAAAGGCTACCAGAAAAGCTACGATTACACCGACGCTGTGATCAACGCCTCGTGGGAGGGGAACCCGCTCGATTGCTTTTGCAGTTTGATATACGGCAAGGATGTTCAGCAGGTGCGTATTTATGGAGACGGCACCTTAAACGGCAGCGGAATGGAGGGCGGTTGGTGGAACGAGCCCAAGAAAAAGAACCGGGCATACCGCCCGCGGAATGTATCTCTGGTGAATTGCAGCGACATTACCGTCTGCGGCCTCACCAGCCAAAACAGCGCCGCATGGAACATCCATCCCCTGTATTCCAGTAATCTGGCCTTTTACGGCCTGACGATTCAAAGCGACCCCGATTCCCCGAATACGGACGGCCTGAACCCGGAAAGCTGCGAGAATGTAGAGATCGTCGGCTGCCGCTTTCAGGTGGGTGACGACTGCATCGCCATCAAATCCGGCAAGCTGTTTCTGAGCCGCCGCCATCTGCGCCCCAGCAGAAAAATTACCGTGCGGCGCTGCCTGATGGAAGAGGGGCATGGCGGCGTGGTGATCGGGTCTGAAATTTCGTGCGGAGTTCAGGATGTTCTGGTACAAAACTGCCTGTTTCGCCGTACCGACCGCGGCTTTCGCATCAAAACACGGCGTGGGCGCGGGAGTACCTCCGTGGTGGACGGCGTTCGCTTTTCCCATGTGAAAATGGAGCAGGTTTCTCACTGCTTTGTGATCAATATGTTTTACCACTGCGATCCGGACGGCCATAGCGATTTGGTTCAGTGCAAAGAAGCCCTGCCGGTGGGGGCGGAGACGCCCGCCGTGCAGAACATCACCCTCTCCGACATCTGCGCCGACGAAATCGCAGGGAGTGCCGTTTTTCTGTACGGTCTGCCGGAAAGCCCCATCCGCAATGTAACAGTGAAAAACAGCCGGTTCCGGTTTGCGCAACAGCGGCTGCTGGAATGCCCCGATCTAATGGACGATCCCGTTCTGATCCCCAACCTGGGGGTTTACGCCAAAAACGTACAGGAGCTGACTTTCAAAAACAATCAAATAGAAGGCACCCACGTGGATAAAATGGAGCAGGAGGAGAAAGCATGATAGAATATCCTGATGTAATGGATTTTTTCGAAGGTCTTCTCCGGCGCTCCTCCCCTGCCCGCCCGGCGTGGAACCAGGAGGTCTTGTTAGAAAACCGCGAGCCCGGCTGGAATTACGTCGACGGCTGTATGCTCAAGGCTATTCTGGACCTGTACCGCGCTACCGGCGAAAGCCGATACGCGGAATTTGCGGAACAGTATGTGGACGCCCTGATCGATGAGCAAGGCACGATTTTAGGCTATTATCCGGAGGATTACAACTGCGATAATCTCAACGAGGGCAAGGTGCTGTTCGGTCTGTTTGACCTGACGGGAAAGGCGAAATACCGCAGGGCCATCGATCAGCTTTACTCCCAGCTGCAACGTCAACCGAGGACGGCGGAAGGAAACTTCTGGCATAAAAAAATGTACCCCAATCAGGTCTGGCTTGATGGCCTGTACATGGTACAGCCGTTTTACATGGCCTATGAGCGCCGGTTTCATGAAAACCGAAATTACCGTGACGTTTTTATCCAGTTTGAAACCGTGGCCCGCCGGATGCGCGACGCTTCGAGCGGCCTTTTATATCATGGCTATGATGAATCCAAGAAAAGCTTCTGGGCAGACCCTGAAACCGGGTGCAGCCCGAACTTCTGGACCCGTTCGCTCGGCTGGTATGCCATGGCGCTGGTCGACACCGCCGAACAGATGAACGAAATGTTTTTCTATGAGTACCAGACGCTTCAGGAGCAGCTCCGCCTTTTGATCGATTCCCTGCTGTGCTTTTTAGACCCAGAAGCCGGTCTGTTTTATCAGGTGACGGATGCCGGAAACCGCTCGGGCAATTATCTGGAAACCAGCGGCACCTGCGCTATTGCCTACGCTATCCTAAAAGCGGTTCGTTTGGAATATCTGCCGGATTATTATTTTGACGACGGCAAACGAATTTTTGATGGGGTTCTCAGGCATAAGTTTATAAAGAGCGAGGACGGTTACGAGCTAAAGGACATTTGTCTTGTGGCGGGCCTTGGAGGATACCCCGGCAAAGGGGATTATAAAGTGCGCGACGGCAGCTTTGCCTATTACATCTCCGAACCAAAAGTGAGCAACGACGCCAAAGGGGTAGCTCCGTTTCTGTTCGCTTTTGCGGAGCTGCTGAGAAAGGAACGGGAAACTCTATGAAAATCGGTGTCAGAGCGCATGACTTCGGGCGGATGACCCCCGAAGACCTATCATCCTGCATTCATAAAGCCGGGTTTGAGGCGGTACAGCTCGCTCCCACCAAAGCCATTCTTGGTATCCATAGCTGGGGGGACATCACTCCAGCAGATCTGACAGCCATTCAAACCAGCTTTGCGCGCAAGCAGGTAGAGATCAGCATTCTGGGGTGCTATATCGAACCCTCTCTTCCTGACAGGAAGGCAAGAATGCAGCAGGTACAGAACTTTCTGCTGGCTCTTTCGTATGCGAAAGAGCTCGGTGTGCCCTTCGTGGGAACAGAAACCACCCGCCTTGATCCCTTTACCGAAGAGGCTCTGCGCCCGGAGCGCTACCGGAACCTGAAGGACAGCGTGCTGAGGATGGTAGAGCACGCAGAACGTCTGGGCGTTCAGGTGGCGATCGAGCCCGTGGCCGACCATACGCTGAATACCGCCGGGCTGACCCGCCTGCTGCTCGATGAAGTCGGCTCCGATTACCTGAAAGTGATTCTTGACCCCGTCAATTTGATTCTGGAGCACACTGCAGAACGGCAAACAGAAGTCTATGACGACTTTTTCCGGCTTTTGGGCGAGGAAATCGCGGTTGCCCACATCAAGGACATTGTATTTGAACACGGCGAAAAGGTCTGGCGCAATATCGGCCAGGGCAGCATTGACCTGGAGTGCGTATTCCGATGGCTGCGGCGCAATAAGCCGCAGATCGCCGTGCTGCGGGAACACATTCACCCCGAAAGCGGCGAAATTGACCTTGCTGCCATGAAACAGCTTGCAGGGATTTCTCTTTGATTCCTCCAATCATAAAGAGCATCGGCCACAGCCTTCGCTGTGGCCGATGCTCTTTATGATCTACCGCCGTTCAAAATGTCATTTGAAAACA
>NZ_AKFU01000029.1:0-48865 GCF_000277625.1 Clostridium sp. MSTE9 | reverse complement strand
ACACCGATCGTAATTGCGAGGATAGTGCCCATGATCGCTAAACCGATCGGCAAACCCTGTGCAATAAATTCCATTGCATCAGTCTGAACCTGCGTAAGAGCAGTTCCGAAAGCTTCGGTCACAGTAGTTGCCGCCAAAAGATTACCCATGAATTGCGCCCTCCTTTCTCAATGTTTCAGCAGTTTTAATGCCTGATATATGCCATAGCCGAGCAGAGAGAAAACAAAGTAGGTTGTAAACCCGCCGCCGACCCCAAGGCCGAAACTGGAAAAATAGTCTGCCATCATAAAAATCACCACTTCCAAAAACTGAACGCTTGCCCGATGGACAGACCCGCGAGAAAGCCAATACAAACCATAGCAACATGAGCAATTTCATAAACGTTTTGCACATCTTCCGTAGTCATGCCGCCACCTCCAAAGGCTTATTTTGCCGGGGAAACAACGTCAAAAGCATGAATGTTACCGTACTTGTCATAGTACGGCTGGATTTCAGAGCCGACCGGAGCTTGAGCCGCCACTTCGGGCTTTACTTTGATTGCTTCGGCAACTTCACCCTTTACGCCTTTTTCATTTTCGTCAGCCGGACGCACAACAAACAGACGAGCGAATGTTACGACCTCACCAGTTTTCTTGTCAGTGAACGAACTCACACGTGTACCAATTACTTTCATTGCCATTTTTCCACACTCCTTTCCTGTAATCTCCATTCCCAGTTGGGCAAAACTTGCGCCCGATTGGGAAAGTTTGGAATAAATAAATTATTGCATATAGCAATAATTTTTACAATTCTGATTTTCAGGCAAAAAAGCTTAAATTAGATTAATATTGCAATTCGCAATATTAATGCTCCAGATATTGCCAAATAACATTAAATAGCTTTATAATACTCATTACAGAATGCAATAAACATGAGGTTAAAATGAGTATTTTTTCTGAAAGATTAAAAGCGAAGAGAAAAGAAAAAGGAATAACGCAAATAGAAATTGCAAAAAGGCTAGGGATAGCTCAGTCTACATATGCCCATTATGAACGAGGAAGCAGGGAACCTGATTTAGAAATGCTTAAAGCAATTGCAAACATTTTGCAAACCACTACAGATTATTTGGTAGGACGGACAAAAGAATAAAGGATGTAGAAACATGGAATATTTACTGATCGGAATTATAATCGTGTTAGGAGTTTTGTTACTTTTAAAAAAGAAAAAAACTCCGGACGAAGAAAAACTTCCATACCAATACAAGAAGCGAACATACTTCTTTACTAAGAATGAACTTAATTTTTACCGTGAGTTAGCAAAAGAAACAGCGAGCCTTAATCTTGTGCTTTTTTCTAAAGTTCGGTTAGCTGATATTATCGAACCGAGAGAAAAGGGCTCTACTTGGCAATCACAATTCAATCGGATTCGTTCTAAGCATGTTGACTTTGTTCTATGTGATCTTCCCAGCATAAAGCCTGTACTGGTGATAGAATTAGACGATAGCAGCCATGACAGAACAGACAGACAAGAACGCGATTCTAAGGCCGTGCTTTCGCACAACCTTTTAAGAGAACGAAAGCCCCGGCTTATGGCCGGGGCTTTTTCCGTCTTTGAGCGCCGCAAAGCGGACGCAGCTTATCGCCTATAGGTGCTGTTCCTCCCGCGCGCGTGTGAACCGCCGTCACCTGCTGCTATCATTTGGGGCGCGCCTACCGGATTTGCTGACAAAAATGGGTGAGAGCAAAAGCGCATAAAGATACAAAAAAAATCCCCCGGAATTTCCGAGGGATTTTTTGTTTTGGTGGACGATACAGGACTTGAACCTGTGACCCTTCGCACGTCAAGCTTTGATATCAACATTTCACCCAGGGCAATACATAAGATCGAACGGCCGGCCAGTACATAAGAATCAGCGCGCGCAGCTGGATACATAAGATTTCCCGACATACTGTTTTACACGCCGTTTGCCGATCTGCTTATACCTCATCCAATAAGGGCCATGAAGTTCCCCACGCTGGCATTTACAATTAGGTTTCCCGCATTGAATCATTTCCTGCTGATAGTACCAGCCGTCAGAGGATACGGGCAAATCATCCACCAACAGACGATAATCAGGATCGCCCAAAAAGCAAGACATTATGTACTGACTGTAAACGGGCGGCACGGCCTGCGCCAAAGACCATCGGTCTGTTATCCAATCAATGCCTATAGCTTTCTGCCAATCCTCAATTTTACCACTACCGCCAAAGCCGTTCCCGGCTACTGTAACCTTTTCGCCGTCGATAACGCGCCCGGAGTGCATTTTATGAAATGGCTGGGGAACCTCAAAGCCGCCTATTTCAAAATGTCTATGCCTAATCACACCCAGACCAAACATTTCACCACACAAAAGAAGATCACGACGTAGCGGCGCTTGAGGTACATTTTCCATACAATAGGGAACACCAGCTTGATACATAAAATTCTGCGCAAACGGAACCAAATCGGGATACTCTTTATTGCTGCCGACACACGCCAAACTGTAAGCCTGACAAGGCGGGGAGAGCCAGACAAAGTCAAAAGACCGGATAAAATCAAGCGATAAATTCCGCATATCGGACTGAATAAATTCAAAAGGGTAACTATCCGGGTTTCTTATATCGGCGCCGCATACATAAGGTTCTATACCAGCCTTTCGGCAAGCTTGATACAATCCCATTGATGCACCACCGCTACAACAACAAATATCTAAAATTCGCACGAGCTTCAGCTCCCTACATAAGATTTTTTTGCCCCAGGTTTGATACATAAGACCCAGGGCAATACATAAGATTTTTACGCGCTGCCACGTACATAAGATGAAAAAAGGGAGGAGGAAAGGTAACTGTCCAGCTTATCCACGCTCTTAGATAACATCAGATCATCAAGGTGCGTGTAAATGGAGATCGTAGTTTTTACGTTGCTATGACCAAGCAGCTTCGCCGCCGTCAGCACATCGACCCCGGAGAGATACAACAGTGTCGCGTAGGTGTGCCGCAGGTAGTGCGCAGTAATCTCCTGTACGCTGGTCTGTTCAGCGCCCGGAGCCTTGCACAGGGCCGTAATATAGCTATCCCACATACGCCGCCATGACATAAGCGTGTGCATCTCGCCGTCAGTCCTGGGGCAAACATATTTTGACCAGGCGACGGCTTTTGCCTTTTGCAGTTCAAACGCCAGATCAAGCGTAATATCGACCACACGGCCCCAAGAGGTTTTTGTCCCGGTCTTAACAATAAGGCGATTGCTGTTACGGCTCTCCGCACTCTTGGTGACGCTGATTTTCAGGCCGTCAAGATCAATATCATCCCACGTCAACGGGATAAGCTCACCACGGCGCAACCCGGCTAGCATCATCACCAGAGCGCCCACACGCGCCCGGTGCGGAGTGGAGATAATCAACCCTTGTTCCGTGGCCGTTAATGCTCTGCGATAGCGGCGGGGAGCATAGCGGGACACCTCACGACCCCGGGCAGGATTCCGGGTAATCAATTCCAAATCCATGCCATACTCAAAGATGCGGTTTGCAGTGCTACGTACATCAACAAGAGTTTGACGTGATGCCGGGCGACCCGTATTTGGGTTCCGGTCTGTCAGAGTGTCCAACAAAGCATCTATATCCATGGGTTTTATCTGCTCAACGTCCATGCCGCCGATATACCGATTCAAGTGGTTTATGTAGCACCGCAGATTTTTAAACTGAGAGAAACTAACCTTATTTTTCCGGGTTTTCAGCCAGAGAGCCGCCAGAGATTCAAAGGTCATTTTTCACCCACCTTTCGTATTCCCATAACCACATAACCGGGACGGACATAGCAGGAGTCACGCAAGATATACGTTACAGCTACCTTGACTTCCCGGCCAGTATAGTTTCCGGAAGCACCTTGCTGAACATATTCCCGGAGAATCAAATAATCACCAGTCAAATAACCCCGGTCGTCCTTGCGCACTTCAAAAGGTTTTGTTCCAGCACACACATCATGCATATACTCCGGTCTAATTTTCAGTTCATGCACCTTTGCCATATTAACCCTCTCCAATCGATTCCAAAATTTTTGCCGTATTGCTTGCGGTGACATCATAGCAATCACCCTTTCAGACATCTACAAAAAAGGTTTCGAGGGAACAGAATATGCTCAACTTTTGACTGTGCATCTTTCCTTGGAATACGCTCCGAATCTGCAACAAGCTTTACCAGCCTTTTGACAGTAAGCCCATTCATAAACATGCGGAAAATAACATCATCCGTATACATACTCAACTTCTCCTATCGCTCTCAAAATAGCCGCCGTATTCTCTGCGGCTTGCTCATTAATGTCAACATATTTGTATTTGATGTTCCATTCTGACGGCTTAAAAATTTTATCCACCTTAACGGCTTCAAAATCTGTATCCAGCAATTGTACCGAGGGCTTGCGAATAAGGCCCTTGCCGCCAGCATAATAAAAGCTACCGAAAATTTTTCTAAAATCCTTTGTAACGTATTTTGTAATGTACTTCGCAACTGCGACCTTGGAGCCGTCCAACTCTATAGCCGTACTCCATCCATATTTCCATTGGGGCATGTTGTAAATCGTCTTGCCCTCCGAAGTTTCTTTCCCGGAATCAACCATATCGAAATCACCAGCAAGCAAACCGTGCATATGGATTCCCTTACCGTCCGCATGATATTCCGGAATGACAATATACCGGGCATCGTTCCTTTCGACTTTATTGTTCAAAAACTTACGCAGCTTTTGACCAACCTCTTTCGGGTCACAACGATCAATTTTCTGTTGATCTAATGTCCAAGTGATGAACCAACGAAAATCGTTACAATAGGCAATATCAAAACAAGCTTCTTTCGCACGTTTCAAGCTATCCCCACGAACCTCATTTGACATGTCTTTCGGTTTAGGAACGGGAACCTTTTCCTTTTCGAACTCATCTACCTGCTCCCAGCATTCACTTTTAAAAATCGGCTTCGAGCAGACCATGACTTTCTGCTGTCCGTCCGGGTAAATTTTCGCTTTCGTGTTGTGGTAGACAAGATTTTCCGACTGTCGAAACCCCATCTAATCACATCCAGAATTTATTGAGTGAGTATTATTTGTGGCTATAATCAAGTAATAGCCACCGATCCCCGGAAACTTCCGGGAGAACGAAAGCCGCGCAGCTTAATACATAAGACCAGCCCCGGCTTTCCGGTGGGGCCCCGCGCCGCAAACGGCGCACCCCATCCGAAAAACCGGGAACGGTCAGCTAATCGCACGCGCCCAGCGGAGCGCAGCCGAAATCACATAATAGGCCGCAATTGCAACCAGCCATGTTTCCATAGTTGCTACAATAAAGCTAACGGGAACAATCCAGTTAATTGCTGATAGATAGGGTGCAATAGGGGAGGTATCCAGAGCCTGAAAAGGGGAGTCTGGCAGCAAAGCAAGCGCCCAAGACAAAAGCTGTTTAAAGAGTTTTAGAATATCCATATACACACCTACCTTTTCACAAGCTTAGAACTTAGGATTATAAGTGAAATGATGAAAAGCAAACTTAATCCCCATCGAGAGAGCGCCGCCAAGCCATCAAATTGCGCCATATCTATAGTTATTGATGTATTTACCCCAAGCTTATCAAAACGTAAGGGTAAAACCCATTTCGGAGCCGCAGCAGGTGCAACGAGAATCCGAACGGAATTGTATAAATCCCACGGGATAGAAAATGGAAACTTATTGGTTATAATCTGCGGAATAGATAAATCCGGTATGTCAGTGCTGGGAGTATCTGTGCTAGGTTTTGTCGTGTCCCGGTCTACGTTTGTGGCATCGTTGGCGGCTTTGTCCTCTGCCGTTGCAATCTCATTACCAATAGTTGTTGCTTGGTCTTGCGACTTGGTTTTGTCGGACACTTGTTGGTCTGCCATCCTGCCCGGTATTGTGATAGCGTCTGGCATATCAGATATTTGACCAGTCTCACCGACTCGCTCTTTCAGGCGGTTAAGTACATCGTCCAGCTTGTGGTTGAGTGTACTCATGCCGTCTGCATAAAACTTAGCATCGGCTGGATTAAATACGTCTGGAGTGGACGATACCGGAATAACATCAGGAGATAGAGCAACATTGAAAGAGATAGCAGATGCTTTCAACGGACGGTCATCGACATCAAATAAAACAAAATAAGTAACACCAGCAGTTACTATATCAAAAGCAATAACTTTAAACACTTGACCGTAGTCTAAATAAGTCAAAGAAGAATAAGAAGTGTTAACACCCGGAGTTTCCAAGCTACGGGTAACTGTGTATCTTGAAACTGTCTTATCGTTAAAGAGCACGGAACCAATCTGATAAAAAGACAATCCATTAGCAATCTTCTTTTTAACTTTCAGTTTGTAGTCATAAGGTAAAGCAAAAGATACATACTCATCTTCAGCTACATTACTCGCTGGTATAGTAAAATTACCTAAATAACGATAATTAGACATGCTACCTAAAGACAAAGTAACATCACCATACATTGCTGGAGCAAGTCTCAATATCTCTGTATCTTTATCCAAAAGTACAGGCAAATCAATCACGCCAAGAGAAGAAAACCAAGAATAGGCATCATCAGCAGTTTTAAAAGCACCAGAATTACTATAAGCAGCCGAACCAGCTTGTGGAAAAGTAGCCTGCGCCCCGGCAAATATATCCCGCAGAGCCTGCTCTGTATAATGGGCTACGGTTGTTCCTGCTAACTCTGTCAATATAATCGCCTGCTTAGTAGCTGATGATAGCCCATCCCATATCTTTTGAGTAGCCGTCGCGTATGCCTCCGAATCAAATCCAGCGGCAACACCAATGCCGAGCATGGTTAGAGCCGTTGCAACAACTGCCGCCCCGGCCACGACGGGAATAACCGCTGCTTCAACCTTAACGGGCGGCTTTACCAATGGGCTACAAAACACCACCAGCACCATCAGCAAAGTAGCGATACGTTTAACCAGAAGCTGTTTGCTTCTTAGCGCTAACTGCATTTTTCTTCCCTCCCTCCAGCTTTCCAGCAGTAGTCATGCCGTCAAACATGTGCATTGTGTCATATACCTTTGCTTTGCGCTTATGCAGCCTGTAAAACTGCGGCAACAAGAACTTGGTTCGGCTTGCATGATCATACGGAACTGCGCAGAAAAGGCCACCAAACAGAAAAGACACAAGTTTACCCTCAATTCCAAATCCAGTAATTGCACGGCACTTGAACTCAGTTTGTATCAAGTCCCGAATCTGGCGGTCAATCATCCGATCGGACTGAGCAGCCAACCAAAAATCATAATTAAAATGCCGATGGTTCGCAAAAAAGAAAATCCAATCCATACGATCGGGCGAAGAAAACGTACGGCTATTGAATTTAATTTCGGCTTCATCGATTATGACAACGGTCTGTGCTTTTTTCGCTTTACGGCCCTCGCGGACATGATTCCACTTTGCAAAAGCAAGCAGAAACTTAACCGTAATTTTATCTGTAGGTATATAAAAAAACTTCCCCCGCTTGCGCTTTTTAAAATAGCTCATATCCATCGGAAAGTTAGAAATAACATTGGTATGCTCTAACAAAGCATCAATAGCCCGGTATGTAACCAGCAACGATTTGCCAGAACCAGGCACACCAGAATAAAGGTCTATCGCCATAAAACATCCCTCACTTTCTGCGACAAAAATGCAAAGTGATAAGAGACGAAAAAACACCGATCAGAAAGTAAAAGATAAAACGAAGAAAATCCTGATACACTCTTACGCCCCCCACAATGGCCCAGTATAAACACCAAGCACAAAACAAAACAGAAGAAAAATCAGATAAGCGAAAAAATTTAAAAATCTAAATTGATTCACAATAATACCTCCCCTAGAAAGAAATAAGCGGGCGGGAATGAACCCACCCGCCATGTACTGCCGGATTATTTCGCGAACCGCTTAAAAGCCTTAACACCGATCGTAATTGCGAGGATAGTGCCCATGATCGCTAAGCCGATCGGCAAACCCTGTGCAATAAATTCCATTGCATCGGTCTGAACCTGCGTAAGAGCAGTTCCAAAAGCTTCGCTCACAGTAGTTGCCGCCAAAAGATTACCCATGAATTGCGCCCTCCTTTCTCAATGTTTCAGCAGTTTTAATGCCTGATATATGCCATAGCCGAGCAGAGAGAAAACAAAGTAGGTTGTAAACCCGCCGCCGACTCCAAGGCCGAAACTGGAAAAATAGTCTGCCATCATAACAATCACCACTTCCAAAAGCTGAACGCTTGCCCAATGGACAGACCCGCGAGAAAACCAATACAGACCATAGCAACATGAGCGATCTCATAAATATTCTGAACGTCCTCCGCAGTCATGCCGCCACCTCCAAAGGCTTATTTTGCCGGGGAAACAACATCAAAAGCGTGAATATTACCATACTTGTCATAGTACGGCTGAATTTCAGCGCCAACCGGGGCTTGAGCCGCCAATTCAGGCTTTACCTTGATTGCTTCGGCTACTTCACCTTTCACACCTTTTTCGTTTTCATCCGCAGGACGGATAACAAACAAACGAGCAAAGGTAATCACCTCTCCTGTTTTCTTATCCGTGAACGAACTAACACGAGTACCAGCTACTTTCATTGCCATTCTTTTGCACCCCTTTCTTTTGTAATAACACTTTCCAATAAGATGAAACTTGCATCTGATTGGGAAAGCGGTATACATTCGTTCAAATGTATACCAACATTTTACATTTAAACGAATGTAAAGTCAAGACATTTATTCGAATGTGGTATAAAATGTTTTCCAAAAGGTGGTGATGTAGTCTGTACTATTTAGAAAGACTTCGCGAATTGCGAGAAAGCGCCGATAAGGGCCAAAAAGAAATTGCTGAATATCTAGGAATTACCCAGCAACAATACAGCTTATATGAAACAGGAACAAGGCATATTAAAGTAGAACACTTAGTAGCATTAGCAAAATATTACAAAGTAACTGCAGATTACATATTAGGCCTTACTGATAAGAAAAAAATGTAGAGAAGTGTGAATATGGAATACTTGCTTATTGGAATCATAATAATTCTGGCGATACTGTTATTGTTAAAGAAAAAGAAAGCACCAGATGAAGAAAAATTCCCATATCAATATAAAAAGCGAACCTACTTTTTTAGTAAAAACGAGCTTAATTTTTACCGTGACTTGGCAAAAGAAACGACAAACCTTAACCTTATACTTTTTTCCAAAGTACGGCTAGCAGATATTATTGAGCCGAAAGAAAAAGGCTCTACTTGGCAATCACAATTCAATCGTATCCGTTCTAAGCATGTTGATTTCGTTCTATGTGATCTGCCCAGCATAAAGCCTGTGCTGGTGATAGAATTAGACGATAGCAGCCATGACAGAGCAGATAGACAAGATCGCGATTCTTTTGTAGATAAAGCACTCGCGCAAGCTGACATTCCAATTATACATACCCGGAGCAGTTCGGGCATTGGCGAGAAGATCAAAGCAATAATCAGCAAATAAAAAAAGGCCGTGCTTCCGCACTGCCTTTGAAAAGAACGAAAGCCCCGGCTTATGGCCGGGGCTTTTTCCGTATTTGAGCGCCGCAAAGCGGACGCAGCTTACCGCCTATAGGTGCAGATACTCCCTGTGCGCGTGTGCCTCTTATTTTAGATTGCAGGTGCTCCGCATAGGGGCGCGCCTACCAGATTTGCTGACAAAGATGGATGAGAGCAAAAGCGCATAAAGATACAAAAAAAATCCCCCGGAATTTCCGGGGGATTTTTTGTTTTGGTGGACGATATAGGACTTGAACCTATGACCCTTCGCACGTCAAGCGAATGCTCTAGCCAGCTGAGCTAATCGTCCATTTGTTTCCGGCGCTTTTTGAACGCTTGGTTATTATATCTTATTTTTTATCAGAAATCAACCCCTAAAACAAATAATTTTTTATTTTTTCGGTTAGATTTTTGAAAAATATGCAGAGAAAAAGAATTTTTTATAAATTTAAGCTTTTTTACCAAGATATTGTAGATTTCTGCCGATATACATAATAAGAGTTTCTGATTCTTCAGCAATCGTCAAACTCAAGGAGGATACAGAGTGGATATTTCAACAATCATTGGAGTAGTTGTCGCGTTTGGCTCTATTATCGGAGGCTATCTGCTGGAGCATGGAGTATTAAGTTCCTTATTTTTACTCTCTCCATTTTTGATCGTTTTTGGGGGAACGTGGGGAGCTACGATTCTTTCTTTTGGATTCGGGGAAATTTTGGCTGCCCTGAAATTTTTTGTTGGTACGGTATTTACCAAACATTCGCCGAACCCCGAAAAGCTGATTCAGAAGATGAGAGAAATGGCGGATGCCTGCCGTAAGGAAGGCCTTTTAAAGCTGCAGACCATGCTGGATGATTCCGACATCAGCGATGACAGTTTTCTGCCGCTGAAAGAGGGGATGATCCTCACTCTCGATATGAAGCCTGCCGAAGAAATCGCGTCCACCATGACGGCGGATCTCGATACTTACATGGTGAAAAAGAATATGGAGATTGAGGTTTTCATGGCTGCCGGCGGCTTTTCGCCAACGCTGGGCATTATCGGTACGGTTATGGGTCTGATTCAGGTGCTTTCCAACATGACGGACGCGGCCGCGCTGATGGCGTCGATTGCGGTGGCCTTTTTGGCTACCCTGTACGGTATTCTGTTCGCCAACCTCTTGTATTTCCCTATGGCCAACCGAATGAAGGCAGACCTGAAGCGCCAGAAGGTATACCGCGAAATGATGATTGAAGGCATGTGTCTGATCGCCAGCGGCAAATCTGCGCGCGACGTGGAAAACCAGCTTTCCCTTTATTATCATGTGTTCAAGAACGGCCAGAAGAAGTATAAAGAAGGCATCAATAATTAATTGTCTGGAGATTAAACTGCTATGGCAAGAAGAAAAAAGAGGGGCGAGGCAGAAACCCCGGAAAATCATGAAAGATGGCTTCTGACCTATTCGGACATGATCACGCTGCTATTGGCCCTATTTATGATCCTGTATTCCATGAGCACCATCGACGCGAAAAAATTCGCGAATATGGCGGAGCAGGCCGGGTATCAAATGGGTGCTGTCAGCAATTCTGCGGCTGCAGGCGGCGGTACCGGTAACGGAAACGGTACGGGCACAGGAAGCGGAGAAACGACCACAAATGCCGGTAATCTTAACAGCACGATGGATGCTCTGGATGAAGTGTATGCGATCCTTCAGTCTTATGTGGAAAAGAATCATCTTGAGGATCAGATCGGTCTCGTCAATACCAATACTTACGTTAAAATTCATTTGAAAGACAAAATGATGTTCGTGCCCGACAGCTCGCGGATGCTGCCGGAAAGCGAGCCTGTTCTGAAAGAGGTTGCCGAAGCCATCTCGAAGGTGTATGACCGGGTAGATCACATCACGTTCAGCGGGCATACGGCAGACGTAGGGCCGCATACGCTTTCCGGTGATCAGACCTCCTGGCGGCTTTCCACGGAACGCGCCGTCACGGTTCTGACCAAAATGATCGGGTACGGAATGAAGCAGGACAAGGTTTCGATCGAGGGTTATGCGCATTTTTCACCGGTCGCGAACAATAATAATGAAGAGGGACGCGCCAAGAACCGGCGTGTGGAAATCACGATTCTGAGAAATCCACCGATTATTCCGGCGGATATTTCGAAGCCTTCCCCGGATTCCGCAGCCTCTTCCGCCGCCGCATCCGGTCAATCCGAGTCCAGCAAGGCCGCGCATTGACAGAGAATGGAACTTTTTAATACAGGCTGCCGAAACGGGCGGCCTGTCCTTTTTTTCGGGCTTTGCCTGCCGGTACGGGTCGAATCCGGGCATCTGCTTGAAATCTATCCGTAAAATGGTATAATAGGAAAAAGATACTGACATACTGATGTTCAAAACCGCCTGCGGCATGGGCGGCAGGGCTGATCGGAGAATTCTCTGAAAAGCGCACTGAATTTGTTAAAGGGATGGATTCTATGGAAAAAAAGACATTTTATATCACCACTCCGATTTATTACCCCTCCGGGCAGCCGCATATCGGGCACAGCTACTGCACCGTGGCCAGCGACGCGATTGCCCGTTATAAGCGCCTGCAGGGGTATGACGTGATGTTCCTGACCGGCACGGACGAGCACGGCCAGAAAATTGAGAACAATGCGAAAAAAGAGGGTGTTACCCCCAAGGAATATGTAGATAAGGTGGTAGAAGGCTTCCGCAACCTTTGGAAGCTTCTGGATATCAGCAACGACCGTTTTATCCGCACCACGGATGATTACCATGAGAAAGCCGTGCAGAAGATTTTCCGCGCGCTTTACGATAAGGGTGAAATCTACAAGGGCAAATACGAAGGCTGGTACTGTACCCCCTGTGAGGCTTTCTGGACGGAAACGCAGCTCAAAGACGGCAAATGCCCCGACTGCGGCCGCGAGGTCAAGTGGGCGGAGGAGGAAGCCTATTTCTTCCGCCTTTCCAACTATGCGGACAAGCTCCTCAAGCTATATGAGGACCAGCCGGACTTCATTCAGCCCGAAAGCCGCAAAAACGAGATGATCCAGTTCATCAAGAGCGGTCTGAACGACCTGTGTGTTTCCCGCACCAGCTTTTCCTGGGGAATCCCCGTGGACTTTGACCCCAAGCACGTTGTGTATGTGTGGCTGGACGCGCTGACCAATTATATCACCGCCATGGGCTACGGCTCCGACGACGATTCGGATTACCGCAAGTACTGGCCCGCGGATGTTCACTTTGTCGGCAAGGAGATCGTGCGTTTCCATACGATCATCTGGCCCGCCATTTTGATGGCGATGGATCTTCCCCTGCCGAAGCAGGTGTACGGCCACGGCTGGCTGCTGTTTGGCGACGGAAGCAAGATGAGCAAGAGCAAGGGCAACGTGGTTGACCCTGTGGTTCTGTGCGACCGCTACGGCGTGGATGCCATCCGGTATTTCCTGCTGCGCGAAATCCCATTCGGAGCCGACGGCAACTTTACCAACGAGGCCCTGATCAGCCGCATCAATTCCGATCTGGCTAACGATCTGGGCAATCTGGTTTCCCGCACCACCGCCATGGTGGGCAAATATTTCGGCGGAGTGATTCCCGCCGAGCAGGAAAAGGCCCCCATCGACGACGAGCTTGAGCAGGCGGTGATCACCCTGCGCGAAAAATGCGATAAGGCGATCGATTCCTATCAGTTCTCCAATGCGCTGACGGAAATCTGGAAGGTCATCGCGCGCACCAATAAATATATTGACGAGACCGCACCTTGGGTGCTCGGCAAGGACGAAAGCCAAAAGGCAAGGCTTGCTTCTGTGGTGTACCATCTGTGTGAAGCATTGCGCGTCATCTCCATTCTCATCACCCCGTTTGTGCCGAACACCGCTCCCAAGATTCAGGAGCAGCTCGGTGCTGGTACAGCGGTTCTGGGCTATGAGAACGCGGCCACATGGGGCCTGCTGCCGGCAGATGCCGTCATTACAAAGGGCGAAACGCTGTTCCCACGCATCGATGTGGATAAGGAGATCGAAGAGCTGAATCAGCTGATTCCCTCCACGGTTCCGGCGCAGGGAGAGAAAAAGGACGAAGAAACGGCAGCGCAGGCTCCCGAGGGAATCGCGCAGATCACAATCGACGATTTCATGAAGGTGGAGCTGGTGGTCGCGAAGGTGCTCAGCTGCGAGCACATCAAGCGCGCGAAGAAGCTGCTCAAATTCACGCTGGACGACGGAACCGGCGAGCGCACGGTGGTATCCGGCATTGCCAAATGGTATCAGCCGGAGGATCTGATCGGTCACAGCATCGTTTTGGTCAAAAATCTGAAGCCCGTCGTGCTGTGCGGCGTGGAGAGCCAGGGAATGATCCTTTCAGCGGACTGCGGCGAGGATACGGTTCGCGTACTGCTGATGGACGGCATTCCGGCAGGCTCCAGGATTCATTAAAGGACAGGTTATATCGTGAAACGATTCATATTTGATTCCCATGCTCATTATGACGACGAAGCGTTTGATTCTGACCGCGAAGAGCTGCTGCAGCGTCTTCCGGAGCAGGGCGTGTGTAACGTGGTGAGCATGGGGGCGGATTACGACGGATGCAGGGGAGCGCTTGAGCTCGCTTCCCGGTATTCCTATATTTATGCGGCGGTGGGAATCCACCCGGAAAACGCGGCAGGCCTTCCCGAGGATTATCTCAGCCAGATCGAGGAGTGGTCAAACGCTCCCAAGGTGGTAGCGATCGGGGAAATCGGTCTGGATTACCATTATGAGGATATGGCCCCCCGAGAGGTGCAGCGAAAGGTATTTGAAGACCAGATTCTGCTTGCAAAGCGCCGGAACCTGCCGATTGTGGTACACGACCGCGAGGCTCATGGCGACACGATGGAGATTCTGCATCGCCACCGCCCAAGAGGTGTGGTTCACTGCTTTTCCGGCAGTGTGGAAATGATGCGCGAAGTGGTCAAGCTCGGCATGTATATCGGCCTTGGCGGCGTTGTTACCTTTAAAAACGCCCGGGTTGCCGTAGAGGTGGCCCGCGAGATTCCGCTCGACCGCCTTTTGACGGAAACCGACGCGCCCTATCTGGCGCCGGAGCCGTTCCGGGGCAAGCGGTGCGATTCCTCCATGATCCGTTATGTCGCGCAGCGCATTGCGGAAATCCGCGGAATCACCGCCGACGAAGTGCTTGCGGCCGGGCGGCGCAACGCAGAAGCGCTTTTTGATATCATCGCTGAGGGGTAATGTAATTTGACAATCACCTATGTTGTAGAGAAAGATCACTTGTACGTAAACATGACGAACCGCTGTCCCAATGCCTGTGGATTTTGTGTGAGGTCTTTCAATGAGCGGAAAGAGGGCGAAGCCGATCTCTGGCTGGAGCGCGAGCCTACGCGCGAAGAAATCCTCGAACAGCTGAAAAGCAAGGATCTGGACAGCTACCGCGAACTGATCTTCTGCGGTTACGGCGAGCCGACCTGCCGTTTTGACGATCTGGTCTGGCTGTGTCAGCAGGTGCGTCAGATGAGCTGTGTGAACATCCGTCTGAACACCAACGGCCTTTCCGATCTGATCAACGGGCGCTCCACTGCGCCGGAGCTGGACGGTCTTCTGGACAGTGTTTCCATCAGCCTCAATGCTTCCACACCGGAAAAGTATCAGGAAATCTGCCATTCCAAATTTGGGCTCGAGGCGCTTCCCGCCATTTTGAAGTTTACAAAAACAGTTGGATTGTATGTACCGAAGGTTTACATGACGGTCGTGGATAACATGCCGCGCGAAGAAATTTCTGCCTGCGAAAAACTGTGCCGTGAAACGGGAGCAACCTTCCGTGTGCGTGAATTTCTCGATCACCAGTCGTACGTAGAAAAGTAACATATGCGCTTCCTCTGCCTTGGCGGGAGGAAGCGCATCCTGTTTTTGGGCAGGGAAGATTTTAGGAACAGTAAGGAGAAGAAACGATGACTTCTGTATTCTTCATTTTCCTGATTGCAATCGTCGCAGGCTTTCTGGGTTCGCTTCTCGGGCTTGGCGGCGGAATCATCATGACCCCCGCGCTGACGCTGCTGTTTCATGTCGACATCCGGTATGCCATCGGTGCGAGCATCATTTCTGTGATCGCCACGTCCAGCGGCGCGGCGATCACTTACCTGAAAGATCACCTGACAAATGTGCGCATCGGCATGTTTCTCGAAATCGGCACCACGCTGGGGGCCATTACCGGCGCGTTTCTCAGCGGAGTGGTCGATACGCGGTATCTGTACCTGATTTTCGGCCTGCTGATGCTGTATTCCGCGGTCATGATGCTCCGCAAAGCGGGCAGTGATCTTCCGCGCGATGTGGTGACACACCCGGCGGCGGAACGCCTGCGCCTGAATAGCTCCTACTATGACAAAAGCCTTGACCAGGAGGTGCCGTACCAGGTGGCCGGCGTTTACGGCGGCCTGGGGATGATGTACGTAGCCGGTACGATCTCCGGCCTGCTGGGGATCGGCAGCGGCGCCTTTAAGGTGATGGGGATGGACCTGTTCATGAAGCTGCCTATGAAGGTGTCGAGCGCCACGAGCAATTTCATGATCGGAGTGACCGCGGCAGCCAGCGCCGGTGTCTATTTCTTCCGCGGAGACATCAACCCCGGCATTGCGGCTCCGGTCGCGCTGGGCGTTCTGATGGGCGCCGTAGTCGGCACGCGCGTGATGCAGCGCATGAAGAGCCGGGTCATCCGGCTGGTCTTTGTGCCGGTGCTGGTGATCGTTTCCGTACAGATGATCGTGAAAGGAGTGCTGATGGGATGAAGCAGGATGCCGAATCGATGGAGCTCTGGCTGGCAAAGCTCCTGAAACTGGGGGTGCTGTTCAGCGCTGCGGTGATCGCCCTGGGGGTTTTGCTGTTTCTGTTTACCGGGCAGAGCGGATACGCCGACGGGGTATTCCCGACCAGCCCCGGGGAGATCTGGACCGGACTTCTTGTGCTGAAGCCGTTTGCCGTTATGCTGACGGGGCTGTTTCTTTTGATCCTGACGCCGATCCTGCGTGTAGGCAGTTCGATCCTGCTCTTTTGGCGGCAGGGCGACCGGCTGTATGTTGTGATCACGGCGTCCGTCTTTTTGATTTTGATCATCAGTCTGTTTCTCGGTAAGGTAGAGTAATAGGGAGGAAGGTTTATGAGCATGCAAAGCATAGAAAGCAGAAGGAGCATCCGAAAGTTCCGGGAAGATATGATCCCGATGGAGCTGATCGATCAGGTGCTCGCGGCCGGAATCAAAGCGCCCTCCAGCAAAAACAAACAGCCGTGGCGGTTTGTTGTGGTCGGCGGCAAGGCCAAGGAGGAAATGCTCGGGCTGTTTGAGGCCGGTCTTACCCGGGAGCAGAACGGGCAGGCCCTTTTGCCGAAGAACAGAAACGCTCTGCCCGACGCCTGGAATACGCTGAAGGTGATGAAACAGGCGCCGGTTATCATTATGGTGCTGAACGAGGAATCCGGCTCGCCGTTTGAAGCCGTCAGCAACGAAGACCGGGTAGCGGAAATCGCGAATACGCAGTCGATCGGCGCGGCCATCGAAAACATCATTCTGGCCGCGGAAGAGCTGGGCCTTGGCACGCTCTGGATCTGTAATACCTTTTTTGTGTATACCGAGCTTTGCGAGTGGCTCCATACCGATCGTCAGCTCGCTGCAGCGATTGCGCTCGGCTACCCGGATGAAGCGCCGCCGCCGCGCCCCAGAAAGAAGTTTCAGGATGTGGTGACTTACCGGTTTGAATGATGTCGAAATCCAGCTGGTAAAGCGGACGATTCCTTTTCCTGTCAGAATAAATTCAATTTAACCCTAAAAAAGGCCGAATCCCGTAAATGGGATTCGGCCTTTGCTGTGTTGCTGAATTTCGGTTTGCCCCGGACTTAATCTTTCTTCCAGGTCATGAACAGCTCCTGCTCGCAGGTATCCGAATTGGTCAGCTCGCGCTCGATGACAAAACCGTGCTTCGTGTAGAAATGTACGGTGTTTTCGCTCTTTTTATAAACATTGACTTCCAAATGAGAATACTTCTCCTGGCACCAACGAATCAGCTTTGTGCCGATGCCGTGGTTCCAGTTGTCTGCGTCCACAAACAGAGCGGCGATAAAGCTGCCCTCCAGAATGCTGACAAAGCCCTTCAAACGGCCGTGCTCACCATAAACAAAGGTTTCGGCCATAGAGAGGTGCTCGTTGCGGACAATTCTATATTGGTTCAGCCAATGCTCTCTCGGAATGAACGGGTGTGCTTTTGTAATGGCGTTCATCCACAGCTGCATCACGGCGTCTAATTCATCTTTATGAAACTCTCTGATCATAGGTATTAACTCCAATCTTTCAATTTCTTCTGCCCTGCATCCCTGAAAACCCGGGAACGGTTTGACGAACGGTATTATGATAGAAAAGGGAGGACTTGGTTATATTATACAATTATACACCATCAAAGTTAAATTGAAAAGGTGAAAATGAAAATAATCTATGAAAAAAGCGCACAGTTTCCACAACTGAGCGCCCTTCCCCCTTGAATCAGCTTAAAATTTATTATACGCATTGCACGGCAAAAATGCAAGGGTAAACTTTTTGAGCGGGCCGAATTCTCCTGCTAAGATTCCGATTGATTTTTTCGCAAAGATTGTGCATGCTGCATATTTGGGTACACCTGCTTTAAGTACTCGTCGGTATAGTTTCGGTCAAGCCACTGGCTGACCGGGTTCGTTGCGGGGACGCCTTCCTGGCGCAGGCTCTGGCGCTTCACCGCCATACCCGAAAGCGCGATGTTTACCGCCATGAATACCAGCAGCACACGGGTCAGGATGATACCGGGCCCGCTTGGGATCTGTTCGATCCACCGGGTGAGCGAGGGCAGGGAGTGCTTGATGAAAATCAGCCCAAGCACGCCCCAGAACACCGAGTAGGTCAGGTTGGTGCGCCCGTGCAGATTCAAAGCGGAATTGCTGTATTCCCACGACACCGTGCCCAAAAGCTTTTCCTGTAAAAAGGAACACACATATTCCAGCGCGCCGCCTAAAACCATGCTCGAAAAGAAAATGATCAGGCTGTTGCGGTGGCGAAAACGGTAGAGTGCAACCGTAAACAACACAGCGCCAATCCCATACACCGGCGTAAACGGCCCATAAAGCAGGCCCTGGCGGCTTTCAAAATACCCAAGACGAACATAGCACCAAAGGGTTTCTACCACAAAGCCGATGATACTGCCGGAAAGAAAAATCCAGAAAAGCTTGTATCGGTTCAGCCCGTGAGCAAAAGAATAGGGGTTCCCTTCCAGAATAGAGCCTCTTCGCTGAAGTCTCGTGGTTATCATTTCGACAGATTCCTTTCTGTAATACTTGGTATCTTCTCATCACCTCACGGCGGAAACAAAAGCACAGCTTTCGATGCCGGAGAGCATGGAATGATCCGCTCAGTGGGTTCGATTTTTTGAGCAGATAACGGATTATGTCAGCTTGTATTAGAATCTATCATATCATAATTTGACAAAATCGGCAAAACATTGCTCATCGCTCAATTCCGAAGCGTAGGAATTGTAATGGAGGGTAAATTATGGTATCATAAAAAGAAATAAACGATGCTTTTGATTGGGAATGGGAGATGACGCAATGGATGTTTTTGTTGAGCAGCTGATCCGAAAGAAAAAGGGCCGCAAAGATTACGCGATCGTGGCTGGAGCGGGTATTCTCGGAATTGTGATTCTGGCAATCAGTACGCTGATAGCGTTTTTGGGTCCTTTTCTGCTGATTATCGTTGCGGGCGTGTTCGTTGGGATTTATTATGTAAGTGCATCCAGAAATCTGGAGTATGAATACAGCACAACCAACGGGGATTTCACCGTGGATCAGATCACAAACCGCCGCAGCCGCAAGCGGATTTGCAGCTTTGATCTGAAAACGGTGGAGGAAATGGGGCAGTACAATGCCTCGGCGTTCCAGAACAGAAGCTTCGCAAGGCAGCTCATGGTCGGCGAGGATGACGAGGGCACCGATGCGTGGTATCTGATCGTACATTTAAAGGATTCCGGCAACACTCTGCTTGTATTTAACCCCAACGAAAGGGTGCTGGCGGCAATCAAACCGTTTTTGCCGCGGCAGGTATCGGTCAATGCTTTCCGTGGGAGTTGATCTCCTCGAAATTTCCCGGATAGAACGCGCGATGAAGAACCCGCGTTTCTGCCGAAGGATTCTGGGGGACAGGGAATATGACCAGCTTGCCGAGCGAGGATTCCCGGCGGCCAGCGTGGCGGTCAGCTTCTGCGCCAAAGAGGCGTTTTCCAAGGCGCTTGGCACGGGAGTGAGGGGCTTTCTTCTGCGGGAGGTGCAGCTCCTGCGCGATGAGCTTGGCAAGCCCTTTTTGTATCTGGAGGGAGCGGCCCTGGAGGCTGCCCGGAGCGCGGGCCTGGAATTTTCGGTCAGCGCTACGCATACCGCACGGTACGCGTCTGTCACGGTCATCGGGGAGAAGCGCCGTTCCAAAATCACGATTCGAAAGCGGCGCGACGCGGGTGCTCACGGGGAAAACGCCGCCACTTTGACGGACCCCGCGGATCGACCCGGCGCAGAGGCGCAGCGAAAACTGATTTCCAGTGTTGTTCTGATGGCCCAGTTGAGAAAGGAGCAGCCTTCCGATGAAACTATTCGAAAGCGGCGCGATGCGGGCGCTGGAAGAAAAAGCCGTTCAGGCAGGAACCGCATATTCCGTCCTGATGGAAAACGCAGGGGAAGCCGCGGCGCGGTTGCTGCGGGACAAGGCCCCCGGCGCGCATGTCGTCATTCTGTGCGGAAAGGGAAATAACGGCGGCGACGGCTTTGTCGCGGCGCGGCATCTTGCGGACTGGGGAGCGCAGGTCTGCGTTGTATTGATTCAGGGTGAGCCGGAAACAGAGCTGGCAAGCCTGGTGTTCCGGCAGATGGACCTGCAGAAGATTCAAGTGCTGGATTGGGCCAAAGAGCCCGAAGCAGTCAAAACCCAGGTATACGGGGCGGATTTTGTGCTGGACGCGATGTATGGCATCGGGTTCCGCGGCAGCCTGCCTGAAACGCTGTTCCCTTTACTGGATGCGGCGGAAACCTCCGGAGCGTATCTTTTGGCGCTGGATTTGCCGAGCGGCGTTTCGTGCGACACGGGGGAGGTACCCGGGCGCTGCGTGCGCGCGGCGGAGACAGTCAGCTTTACGGCGCTCAAGCCCGCGCATCTCATTCAGCCGGGCCGGAGCTATTGCGGTAAGGTAACGGTTGTTCCGGTGGGCATTTCAGAACAGCTGGTCGAAGAAGCGCAGACGCCGCTGTTTGGCATCGAAGAAAAAGATCTTGCTCTGTTGTTCCAGCAGCGGAAAGAGAATACGAATAAAGGCAGCTACGGTACGCTGCTTTCCGTCTGCGGCAGCACGGGGATGGCAGGCGCAGCAATGCTCGCGGCCCGCGCGGCCCTGCGCAGCGGGGCGGGCCTTGTGAATATGGCGCTGCCAAGTGAGCTGTATCCGGTAGTTGCGGGCGCTCTGCCCGAGCCCGTGTATACGCTTCTGGAGCGGACGCACGGCGACGTCATCAGTGAAGACAGCGCCGCTCTTCTGAATCAGAAGATGCTGAATGCGTCGGCGGTCTTACTCGGCTGCGGCCTTGGAACCTCTGCTTTGGCCCGCTCTCTGCTGCGGCGTGTGGCGGCTTGCAGCTCTGTTCCCCTTGTCATCGACGCAGATGGAATAAATCTCTTGGCTGAGAATATAGATATATTGAAAACAGTTAGAGTGCCGGTGGTGCTTACCCCCCATCCGGGAGAAATGGCGCGCCTTCTTCATACCACAGCCGAGCAGGTACAGGAGCGGCGGCTGGACTATGCCAGACGCTTTGCGCAGAAGCATGGGGTGACCCTGGTGCTGAAAGGCTCGGGAACCATCGTGGCTGCTCCGGATGGACGCGTGTTCGTAAACACCACAGGAAACCCGGGGATGGCGAAGGGCGGCAGCGGAGATGTGCTGGCCGGGATGATCGCGTCCCTTGCGGCGCAGGGGATCACGCCCTATTGGGCGGCGGTCTTCGGTGTGTTCCTGCACGGGTTCGCGGGTGACCGCTGTGCAAAAAGGCTCTCTCAGCGCGGGATGCTGCCATCCGACCTGATCGAGGAGCTGCCCTTACTGTTTTCAGAATTTGAACAATAAGGGTGATTTCATGCGCAAGCCGGCCCGCCTCCTTGTGATCCTGTTTTGTCTTGTCTGTATGGCTGTTTCGGCGGGGTGTTCGCCCTCGCTGACGCAGCCGGTGGTAAACCCGGTTCTGACCTTTGAGGCCAAGGCCGATGTTTCAATGGGAAAAAGCCGGTATATATGCCGGCTGCAGTATTCAGCCGGGCAGGGCGCGCAGCTGACGCTGCTGGAGCCGCAGGAGCTGCAGGGCATGACATGGGCGTGGGATCATAAGATCCTTTCGGTCAGCTATGAGGGCCTTACGGTTTCACAGGATAACATGGTGCTGCCGCAGACTGGAATGATTCCCATGATGCTGGCGTCGCTGGATGCGGCTTCGGTAGAAGGCGCGCTGACGACCTCCGGTGACGGGCTGTTTTTCGGCAGCGGCGATAGCCACAATTTTACCCTGACCGCGGATCGCCGTACCGGCCAGATCAAGCAGTTGGCTGTTCCGGAGGAAAATATGCTGGTGCTGTTTGAACCGATTACAGATTCCTCCGAAGAATCCAAGTAAAGAAAATAGCAAATAGCGGCCGAGCAGAAAGAAGATTCCATCAGCAAAAAAGAGAACGCACGCTGCGTTCTCTTTTTTTGTTTTGGCCGTTACGATATAGAATTCAGGTGGTCTTTTACGGTGTTCCATTGTTCAAGCATCAAATTTTTCAAAGCGGCAGGCTGAATCGAAAAAATCGTTTCCCCATAGCGGTTAAAATAATTGGCAATAAAATTTTCTTCCCCTTGATTGTAAAATCCCCTTACGTAGTATTTCCCGTTTTCCCGGTGCAGCTTCATGGAAGGATAGTGTTCTTTATGAAACAGATCCGCTCCCTGAATGGAAACGCCAACCTCAAAATCCACAGCATCCTTATCGCGAAACAGCTCTTTTGAAGGGACGAGAAATTCAGAGATCGGTTTGGGTGCGTATTTTTCACAGCGCTGCACGGACTGGATTCTGTCGCATCGGAATACCTTTGGCCTTTCTGTTTCGAAATGATATGCGGTTGCGTACCATTGCCCATAGGCAGAAGCAACACGAAAAAACTGAACATCATATTGCTTCTCCGAATCTCCCTTTCGGTAGCGGATGCTGCACACGCTTTCCTCAGCAGCCATTTGCAGAATGTCTTTTAAGCAATTGCATTCATTCTTGCTCTGGTAACTCCCTAAGTTGAAAATGAGCTCCATTTTCCGCAGGGCTTTGATCCGTTCTTCTGATATACACGCCTCAAATTTTTGCTTTAGTTTTTCGATACTCAGGTGAAAGGGGGTCGATTGATAGGCGGTGAGTGTTTGCATGGAAAAATACAGGGCATAAACCTCGTCAATTGTAAAAACAATCGGGGACAATAAACGGTTGGGAAGAATTCCATAATATCCGTTGCGTCCGGGCCTTGAGTAAATCGGCATGCCGATTTCTTCCAAAGACTGAATATCCCGAAGTGCGGTGCTTTTCGATATGGAATAACGCTCCATAATGCTTTTCAGATGAAAGGATTTTTTATCATTCAAATAGATCAGCATATCATTCAGGCGTTCCGATTTTTTCATCTTATGTTCCCTTTCCGTAGAATGGTTTCGTTAACTGATACCATTCTATATTATACTACAAATAAAATGAAGAAAGACAGGGGAAATGAAATATGAATACAAAACAGGAGTTTGTGCGGCTGATGGATACACAAACGGAATTGGCTCTGGCAACTTGTACGGATGATCAGCCGAATGTAAGGATTGTTAATTTTTATTTTGATGAAGCCGCGAAGGCGGTGCTCTTTTCTACCTTTGCGGATAATGAAAAGGTCAAAGAGTTTGAAAGAAATAACAGGGTGGCTTTTACAACCATTCCGCATCAGGGAAATGAACACGTCAAAGCGAAAGGCTTGGTACGAAAAAGCAGCCGAACTATTTTTGATGTGGCGGAGCACTTCATCAAAAAAATTCCCGATTACAAAGATACCCTGGAACAGGCCGGAGAATATTTGATTCTTTTTGAAGTGACCTTTGATACAGCCATTGTAACTTTGAATTTTGAAAACATAGAAACGTACCATTTAGCGGATAACACATAGACAAGGCCCCGGAGCAAATTGCTCCGGGGCCTTGTCTATGTGCTTTAGCGTTTAGAATCGAACCGCTTGAGGGAGCTTTTGGCCTCTTCCCCCAAAAGATTATTCTGTGCGGCAAACTTCTGAAGGAGCCGTTCCGTCTTTTGCAAAGGGAAGGCGCACAGGCACTGGATTGCCTTCCAGAGCAGCAGCTCATGGCTTGGATACCGCTCCATCATGGCAAACACTACTTTGGCATGCTCCGGCGTTGACAGCTCTGGGTGATAAAATGCCATAAAGCCGACAGCGTCCAGAATTTCGCAGATTTTCTCCGCATCGTCCCCCTGTAAAACCTGCAGCAGAACGGGGAATACCCCCGGCGGCATTTTTGCAAGTGAGCGGGCAATGATATCCCGCGGCAGCGGATACGACTTTTTTTGTGAAACCCGGTCCGGCAGGCTCTTGTGCTGATTGCCGCCGATCTTTCCCAGAAAGGGGATCATTTGCAGCGCGGTCTCCCTGCCGCCTTTTTCCATAGCTTCACAGATGGCCAGTCGGGTATACAGGCATTTTTCTGCCGAAAGACGCCTTACAAGCACTGCGGCGATCTGAATTTCCGTCTCCGGTTCTATTTTCAGCAGGCTTGCCGCTGCGGTGCGTGCCACAGCATTTTTATCATTCAGAAGCTCCAGAAGCTCATTCTGGCTTTTCTCCCGATACGGGCGGATTTCCTCCGGGGTGGCGTAGCCTCTGCTCCGTAGCTGCTCCTGGCTGCTTTTCAAATAAGATCTATCCTCTCGCTATAGCGGTCATTTTTCCGGGGATTCACTTTTGTCACATTTCACCTTAAAAAAGCAGTCAATGATTCCCCCACCGCAGGTAGGGGAATCATTGACATTTTTACACGAAGTCGCTTTTCAAGCAAATCTGCGGTATAAAAACTTACCGCAGACCGGCAATGATCAGGTTCTGGTTGTGCTCATCCAGCGTTTCGGCATAGTACCCCGTGCCGGAAGCGGAGTGGCAGAAATAATAATAGTTTGTGCTGGACGGGTGAAGCGCGGCGTCGATGGCGCTGGCGCCGGGGTTGCAGATTGGCCCGATCGGCAGGCCAGAGAAATTATAGGTGTCGTAAGTGCTGGTAAAGCCGGCCGGTGCTTCCGATTTTACCCGGTAGGGGTAGAATACGGTAGAATCAAACTGGAGCCTTGGCGTGTCGTGGGCTGCGCCGTTTGTCAGGCGATTGTGCAGAACAGAGGAAACAAGGTACATGTCGCTGGTGCTCGAGGCCTCCGCCTGAATCAGAGAAGCCATGGTCAGCAGCTGATCCACCGTCATTCCCTGTGCTGCCGCCTGTGTCTGAAGGTCGGTCATCTTATTCTGCATGTTGTTCAGCATGCGTTTCAGTGCGTTGGCCGCGCTGTCTTCCTTATAAAAGTTATACGTATCGGGGAAGAGATAGCCCTCGAGCTTATAATAACGGGAAGAAGCATTTGTCAGAGAGGCGATGAAGCTGTAGTTGTCGAACTGTGTGCTTTTTGCCGCCGCAAGCACATCGCTGGCGCTGCACACATGATTTTTCTCCAGAAGCGCCGCAACGCCCATCAGGTTTGTTCCCTCCGGGAAAGTGATGTTAACGGTCGGCGAAAGGTCTGACTGATGAATCAGAGAGGTAGTCCAGTTGGTCACGCCGTGCGGCTTCACACCGTTTTCCACGGTGACCTGGATCGACGCGTGAACGCCCTTGATTTCAGAGGTGATGTAGGTTACTCCGGCTTTCAGGCCGGTAATGCGGTATTTTCCGGTTCCGGCCACACGCGTCACCTTGGCGATTCCATCACGCGAGGACCAAACCTTGACGTCCTCCTGCTTTAAAACGGAGCTGCTGAGAGAGGCTTTAAAATCGTAAATGCCTCCCGGAGCCATTGTATAGCTGAAGGTATCCATACTCAGTGTGCCGACTACGGCGTCTGCATCTGCTGCATACACAGCTGTGGGCGTCGCAAGCAGCGCACAGGATAACAAAAAAGCAAATGCTTTCTTGAATCTTCGCATTCTATCAAACTTCCTTTCACTCATGATATTTTCATTATAGTCTTTTTGTCGAATTTAGCAAGCCGGCGATGCGAATCCGACGGCAGGATTTGCAGGTGTATTTTTGTTTTCTGCCTCCTGCAGTCGGATTCGCACTGTCAATTAACGGGTAAGCTAATATTATGTAGAGAGGCGCAAGACCTATTTAATGAATAAAAAAGAAAAAAATTAAAATAATTGTATGAAAGTTTTTGGAAGAGGCAAAAATAGGATTGGGCCCAATCATTAAACTATTCGGAGCGTGAAAAACGTGAATGTCAGAAGAGGCGATATTTATTATGCCGATCTCAGTCCCGTAATAGGGTCTGAGCAGGGTGGGGTAAGGCCGGTACTGATTGTTCAGAATGACGTCGGCAACCGATTCAGCCCCACTGTGATTGCAGCGGCTATTACAAGTCAAAGAGCAAAAGCAAAACTGCCGACGCATATTATGCTGGATGCGGAAACCACAGGATTAGCCAGAGATTCCATTGTGCTTCTGGAACAGATCCGCACCATAGATAAACACAGATTAAAGGAACGCATGGGGCGCCTAGATGGCGTGTCGATGTCGCTGATCGATCAGGCGTTATCTATCAGCTTTGGCTTGGAACCTGAAGCAGAGGTCAGGCAGGCTACATAGAAAGGCCTGAATCATCAGTAGTATGAGGAATATTTTTACCTGATCCGCAAAGAATAAAGGATATACAAGTCAAAATCAAAGGAGGTAACGCAAATGGCATCGTTAACCAGTAAGGAGCTTTCTGCAATTGAGGATCAGCTCAGTGGAGAAAAACTTTTAATTACAAAGCTGAAGGCGTATTCTCAGGGTTGCTCAGATCCTCAGCTAAAGCAGCAATATGAGGATTTGGCATGCAAGCATCAGCAGCATTACGACAAGCTTCTCGGATTTTTGAATTAAAAGGAGTGTAGAATCATGGATCAGAGCCAGAACCAGAATCAGACACAGGCGTGCATGAAAGACCAGGAGGTTCTGCATGACGTGCTGTCCTCGCAGAAAATGATCACCGGCACCTATAATGCATTTACCAATGAATGCGCAACTCCCCAGATACGGAATGAATTCATGAATATTCTAAATGAAGAGCACCAGCTTCAGGCGCAGATTTTTGATGAGATGCATAAACGCGGCTGGTACCCGACCCCGGCTGCGGAGCAGCAGAAAATAGACCAGGCAAAGCAGAAGTTCCAGAACATGAATCAGAACGGCTGATTAGAACTGGTTTCTATAACCACAGCAAAAGCCCCCAGACGCGGAAACATCCGCACCTGGGGCTTTTTGCTGTGGTCATCAAAAAATGAGTGTTGGAAAGAAGCGTATATTCACTGCCAAAAATGTACTTTCACAAAGCTTACGCTTCCACAAGAACAGGCTTTTTCAGGCTCTGCCCTTTTGTATTCTGCCGGCGCACAATGCTGGAAAGCGTAAAGTTGATGATGAAATACATTCCGGCCATGAAAGCAAACAAGATGAACACCTGTGTGGAGGAGGCAAACCGGCCCATCAGGATCATTCCCTTACCGGTGAATTCCTCAATGGCCACCGCCCACAGAAAAGAGGTGTCCTTTACGGTTGTGATCATCTGCGAGAGCAGAGACGGCACAATGTTTTTAAAGCATTGAGGAATGATGATGAACCGTAGGGTCTGGAAAAAGCCGAAACCCTGAGAATAAGCCGCTTCAAACTGGCCCTTGTTGATGGAATTCAGTCCGCCGCGTACCACTTCTGCCATAATTGCGGTGGTAAAGATCGACATGGATAAAATCCCGGAGTAAAACGCGGGGATGGGGACCAGAAAACGGATGGCCAGGATCCAGAGAATCAGCGGGGTATTGCGGAAAGTTTCGATGTAGACTGCAGAAAGCTTTCCTAAAATTCCGTGATCGTAATTGCGCACCAGGCCCAGAATCGTGCCGAAGAACAGGGCGATCAAAATGGTGGATGCTGCAATCACGATCGTGGTGCGCATGCCCGCCAGTAAAAACAGAACGTTGTCCCTTGAAAAAATACTGCTAAAAAGCGCCATCATGCCGCCCCCTTCTTAGAAAGCTCCGGCAAACTGCTCCAGAATACTTTTTTGCTTTTCTGAGGAAGCACGGCTGACTGAATGTCGTGGCTCTTGAGACGCTGCTCGTAATTACGGGCCCAGGTGGCCAGCGGGAAGCAAAGCACAAAGTACAGCAGACCGGTGGTCACATAGGCCGGGCCGTACAGCAGCTGGCTGCTGGCCCAGGAATCCGCACGGTACATCAGGTCGCCGCCGGCGATCATCGCCAGAACAGAGGTGTTTTTAATCAGGTTGACCGCCTGATTGGTCAGGGGCGGCAGCACGATTTTAACGGTCTGCGGCAAAACGATATACCGCATGGCCTGCACGTGAGTGAAGCCCTGACTTTTGGCCGCCTCCATCTGCCCAACCGGAATCGACTGAATTCCGGCTCTGACAACTTCGCTGATATACGCGCCGGTGTACACTCCAATTCCAAGCACACCGATGGTGAATTTATCCAGCATGATTCCTACCAGCGGAAGACCGTTGTACAGGAAGAAAATCTGGATGACCAACGGGATGTTCTGAATGAATTCTACATAAACACGGCTGACACCCCTTAGGCCCCGAAGGTGCGAGGAGGAAAACATGCCGAAGACGATTCCTAAAAGCAAGGCAAGCGCCAATGCAAGTACAGCGATTACCAACGTAGTCAGAAAGCCCTCGGCAAACGTCTGCCAGCTAACAAATAACCTTCCCCATTTATCCAAAGAAAAAGGTGAACTGTTCATTCCTTATCCCTGCCTTTCTTTCAGAATGATCTGCGGAGTTTTCCCTCGCAGGTAAATCTTTGTTAAAGTTAGTTCAGCTTCCATTTCGCAATCATCTGATCCAGTTCTCCGCTGGATTTCAGCTGCGCTACCATACCGTTAACGTATTCCGCCAGGTCTTTGTTATCCAGCTTGCTGGCAATGCCATATTCCTGAGGGGAATATTTATCGTCCAGAATCGTGGTGGTGTCATCTACATAACCGCTCAGGATAGAGCCGTCTACAGAGAAGCACTGCACACGGCCGGAATCCAGCGCCGCCTTGATTTCGGGATAAGTGGCATATTCGTCGAATTTCACCTTCACGCCGGCAGCGTCTGCCGCGTCCTGAATGGCTTTCATGCTCGTAGAGCTCTGCGCAACGCCGATGGTTTTCCCATCAAGGTCTTTCAGGCTCTTGATGCCGGAATCCTTTTTCACCATCAGTTTCACAGCATCCGAATAGTATGGATCGGAGAAATTATAAACCTTTTTGCGTTCGTCGGTGATGGTAAAGGTTGCGATGACCAGGTCGACCTCTCCGTTATCCAGCAGAGGGCCGCGCGTTTTGGCGGTAACGGCCTGTGTTTCTATTTTGCTTTCATCGCCGAGCAAGTCTTTTGCGATCGCTTTGGCCAAGTCGATCTCAAAGCCTTCTACTTCACCGGTTTTTGTATTTTTCAAACCGAAGTTCGGAACATCCACTTTCACGCCGACCTTCAGTACGCCGGCGGCTTTGATTTTATCCAAGGTGGGCGTTGCGGCAGAGGCGGCGGAGCTTTCCGCGGGGGCCCCGCTGCCGCCAGCGGCCGCGGAAGAGGCGGGGCTGGTGGAACCGGAGCAGGCGGTAGTCACAGCCAGCATAGAGACTGCCAGTAAGGCCGCACATGCTTTTTTCAATGTTGTCATAAAAATCTCTCCTTCATTTATGTGTTTGATATAGGAATCCCTTTGCATCAGGAACAGAAAGCCAAAGAGCCGATTCCCCTAAAACAGGCTGTTATTTCAGAATTTTACTGAGGAAAGCCTTGGTTCTCTCGTTTGTGGGGTTTTCAAAGAAATGCTCCGGCTTCCCTTCCTCCAGGATTGCACCGTGATCCATAAACAGAATCCGGTCGGCCACCTGTCGGGCGAATCCCATCTCGTGCGTGACTACCACCATGGTGATGTTGATGCGGGAAAGCTGAATCATTACGTCCAGAACCTCCTGAACGGTCTCGGGGTCCAGCGCGCTGGTCGGTTCATCAAACAGAATAATTTTTTGCTTTGTAGCCAGTGCCCGTGCAATGGCAACTCTTTGCTGCTGGCCGCCGCTCAGTGTAGTGGGGTACACATGTGCCTTATCGCGCAGGCCGACAACGTCCAGATATTCATAGGCGATCTTTTCCGCATCCTGTTTGCTCATGTGCTGCAGCTTAATGGGCGCCAGCGTAATGTTTTGCAGAACGGTCATGTGCGGATAAAGATTAAACTGCTGGAAGACCATCGCAATGTTCTTGCGGACAATATCGTTCTTATTTTTCGCTGTCAGCTCTGTCCCGTCAATGAATACCTGACCGGCGGTTGGTTCCTCCAGAAAATTCATGCAGCGAACCATTGTGCTTTTGCCCGAGCCGGACGGCCCGATTACTACCAGCTTTTCTCCTTCTTCTACGGTAAGACTGATGTCCTTCAGCACTTCCAAATCACCGAAGCTTTTACAGACATGTTCTAACTTAATCATGTGTTTTCCCCCCGTTTGGTATCTATCTGAACTTGCTGGAAAAGCAAATAAAAAAGCAATGGGGCATCAAATCATCAGGAATGCAGAGCATAATCCCTTTTTACAGATTTGAAGCGCCATTGCTTGAATCTTGCATTTAAAGTTGCAGTTATCATACTCCGACAAGAAGAAAATGTCAAATTGCGATTTTAGAACTCCTGATAAAAAGTGACGCGAAATCACTTTAAAATGGCATTTTAGCTTATAACAGGCTCGGTTTATTAGAGAAATGAAACAAATTGTGACCTTTATGTGAAATTTATTTCTCCGTTTTGAAAAGATGAATTGTCAACCAAAGTGAAATTTACGGGATGTAAAATTTCATAAACAAACAATCTCATCAGATCAAAAATCTGTTGGGTATCCATATTATCCCAAGATGCAGGCAGTACCGTTTTTCTATGGGCCAGGTCAGTTTCTCAGGAATACCACTGCCGCTTTATAAAGCTGGTTTAAAATGAATTGCTACCATAGACCATACAGATAGAAGATTCCGTTTGAATAAAAGGGATGATTCTAAAGAATAGAGGTTCATATAGACCAATTATTAGGGGGAAAGGAGGAAAAGCAGTATCTAAAATTGATCTGCACTGAAAATTTGAAAAATTTTTTTGCTTTCATTCAGTTTAGGGTTTCGTTTTGTGTGCAGCAAGTTTAGAATATTTTTATCCTGTCGAATATATTCAGTGATTTTGCAAAAATCATACAGCGTCCTGCCGTTTGGTTTTCTTAATTTCAAAAACGGAAAACGAAAGGAGAAGAATCCTTTTTCAATACAATACAATTCGGGAAAAAATCAAAAGCGCAAAAAAACATTTTATCGCTTTATCAGATTAATTTAGTATGATAGTAGCGAAACACATTGGATTTCGCAACCAGACAAAAGAGATGATTCCATGATCAGCGGAAAATCGGCTTGCTAAAACAGGGGAATATGACAAAATTTACTGCCGATCAAGGAAAAAGCACAAATTAATTTTGTATTTCAGAATACCTGAATAGCCCGGTTCTATGTTTCTGTGTTTTCTTACGGAAACTGGCATGGTGAATATACGTGTGAATAAAAATACATAAAATTTGCTATAAAATGGCATATAATTTGATTTTTTGAAAACTTTTTTGTATGAAAGCGTTGCTTGTCCCAATAAAAATCCATAAAACATTCACTAAATTTATTATTTTTCACGCCTTTTTTAGACGTTTCTTTGACAGATGACGAGTATACTTAAAGAACAGTCAAAAGAAGAGTCTTTAAAGGATGTCCTTTTGAGAAATCAGCAGACATCCACTTCCTTTTGATTTAGCACGCTAATGTGTTATCTGAATGCTCTTGACGCATTCGTGAAATGCTGCCGCCTGTTTTCTTTTGAGAAGGCCCGGCAACAGAGTGCTTCCAATCCAGTCTTATCGGGACTGAGAATGATAAAAAGGAGAAAGAAATATGAAGCTGACACAAGAACAGCAGGATATGCTGGACGGTAAATACGGCGAAGGAACCGCATACGCAATGAAAATACAGGTTGCGATCGGTGAATCCTTTGGCGCAGAACGGATGGTACCCATCACAAGAGCGCACGTCGCGCTGAGCAATCAGGAGGCAGACCTTTGGTTTGCGGAAAAGCTGCTGAATGCGGGCGCGAGATGCAGGGTGGCCCCTACGGTGAACCCCGGGTTCTGTCTTTCGTTTTTCGAAAGCCGTAACATGGTTTCCCCCGAATACGCAGATTTGATGCAGAGAACCCACAACGCTTACAAGGGGCTCGGCGCAGTACTTAGCTATAACTGTACACCTTACATTGATACGAACGTTCCGAATTATGGAGAGGTCATCGCATTCTCAGAGTCCAGCGCAACGCCCTATGTCAATTCCGTGTGGGGAGCGAGAACCAACCGGGAGGGCGCGAACAGCGCTCTGTGCGCCGCGGTTACCGGCTTTGTTCCGGAGTACGGCCTTCTGCTGGACGAAAACAGAAAAGGAAATATCCTGGTCGAAGTTCAGGCGGACATGAGAAACGACTATGATTACCACATGCTGGGCATGATGGGCAAGAAAATCGGCAACGGAATCCCGGTATTCACGGGTCTGCCGAAGCACATCAGCAAAGAGGCGCTGAGAAACCTCGGCGCAGAGCTGAACACCTCCGGCGCTTACGGTATGTATCATATTGTCGGCTTTACGCCGGAAGCTCCCACGCTCGAAGCGGCGTTTGGCGGCAAAGAGCCGGAGCGTAAAGTGGTCATCACCAACGAGGATTTGCAGGAAGAGCTCAAGAAGATTTCCCTCGAAGGCAACCGTCAAATCGATTTTGCCATGTTTGGGTGCCCGCACTTTACATTGGAAGAAGTAAAGCACATCGCGGAGCGCATTGAGGGCAAAAAGCTCCAGAAAGAAATGTGGATTTTGACCTCGAGTCATGTCAAAGAGATGGCGGTGCGCATGGGTCTGGATGAGATCATCACACAGGCCGGCGGATTCATCGTTCCCGATACCTGCCCCGATCAGCCCTGCTGGGGACATCTGAACGGCAAGGTCGGCATTACGGAATCCCCGAAATGCGCGTACTATCCGCAGCGCAGGGGAATCCATTTCGTCATCAGAGATTTGGATACCTGCATCGAGGCGGCATTAACAGGTGAGGTGAAATAAAATGGAGAAAAAGGTATTTCAGTGTCACAAAATTTCGGAAGGTGTTGTAGAGGGCGAAGCGGTCGTATCGAAGGACGACATCATGTTTTACCTGATCGACCCCAAAACAGGCACCGTCATTGAGCCCGGCCACGATTTGGAAGGCAAGAGCATCGCCAAAAAGATTCTGATTTTCCCGAGCGGCAAAGGCAGCTCTGTGGTGCAGGCCGACGGCATCTACCAGCTCAACACAAAGGGAAACGCGCCGAAAGCGATGATCATTCAGCATCCGGAAACCGTTCTGGTATCCAGCGCGATCATCATGGAGGTTCCGATGGTCGATAAGGTAGACCCGGCGTTCTACGATGTGGTTAAAGACGGAGATATCATTCGTGTGGATGCCGACCACTCCGTCGTAGAGATTTTATCGGAATAAAGCGCGCAGGCAGAACCCCGCCACCGTATGAAGGAGGAAAATGAAAATGAATCGTCCACTGTTTTGGTTTATCGATGAGGAGTGGAAGGACTATGAGATAGAAGTGAACGTCCTGCAGCAGCAATATCCCGATTGTGAACTGAAGTTTTCCAGCTATGATTATGAGCGCGATTTGGAAGAATTCGGCTACCGTGCGGATGCCATTATTGCGCAGGTATACGCGCAGATTCCCGCTTCTGTGATCCAGCGGCTGGAAAACTGCAAAGGAATTGCCGTGCTCGGCGGCGGGTATGATCGCATCGATACAGAGGCGGCCCGCGCAAAAGGAATCGGCGTCACAAACGTGCAGGGCTACTGCGCGGAGGATTTGGCCGACTATGTACTTGCAGCTATTTTCCATTTCTATAAGAGCCTGACCTTTTACCACGACAACTTGAAGAATGGGGAATGGGGTGCGCAGGCCGCGGCCCGGGTTCCCCGCCGGATTTCTCACTCCACCTTGTTTGTGATCGGGTGCGGAAGAATCGGCAGCACGGTGGCAAAACGCTGCCAAAGCCTTGGCATGAGAGTGATCGCCTATGATCCGAGCCGGAGCGGCGAAGCGCTCCGGAAGCTGGATATCGAGCCGGTCACCATGGAAGAAGGCCTGCGGCAGGCGGATTACGTCAGTCTGAATGTAAAGCTGGACGAAAACACAACCGGCCTGATCGGCGAGCGGGAATTCTCGCTCATGAAGCCCACCGCCTATTTCATCAATACCGCCCGCGGGGCGATTGTGAAAGAGGAAGAGCTGATCAAGGCGCTGGAAAACCATGTGATTGCCGGGGCCGCGGTCGATGTGATCGCACATGAACCGCCCAGAGAGCAGGAGCCGATTTTCAACGCGCCGAATTGTATCGTCACACCGCATGTTTCGTATATTTCTCAGGAATCCTTTGAAGAACTGCGCAACCGGGCTGCATGGAATGCCATCCGGATGCTGCGCGGCGAACGCCCGGAGGACCTGGTCAACTGATCCATCTGCCCGGCCGTGATGTCCGGCTTCTAAAAACGACAGTCATTGGGAAAGGAACTTTGTCATGAGATTGCGCTGCCGCGATGTAGTGGAGGGGATGGAAAGGGCCGAGAACAGGGCTTTATTCAAAACGATGGGATATACCGATGAAGATTTGCAAAAGCCCCTGATCGGGGTTGCAAATACCTGGAGTACGGCCGTTCCCGGGCACTATAACCTAAGGCAGATAGCCGATGCTGTAAAAGACGGCATCCGGATCGCCGGCGGGACGCCTGTGGAATTTGGTCTGATCGGCGCCTGCGATGGAATTGCTGAGGGACATATTGGCACCAGGTATATCCTGCCTACCAGAGAATTGATTGCCGACAGCGTGGAAGCCATGGCGCAGGCCAATCGATTTTCCGGTATGGTATTGCTCGGTTCCTGCGATAAGATTATCCCCGGCCTGCTGATGGCCGCCGCCAGGATCGACCTTCCCGCGCTGATTGTCAACGGGGGTCCTTCACTGGGGGGCTGCGACTGGAATGGCAGGGCTTCGGATGCCACAAGCCTTGCGGTAGCCTTAGGCGCTTATCAGGCCGGGAAAATCACACAAGAGGAATTCAAGCAGCTGGAAGACAGAGTCATGCCTACCTGCGGTTCCTGTTCCATGCTGGGAACGGCAAATACCATGAGCTGCGTTGCGGAAGCATTGGGAATGATCCTGCCGGGTACGTCGACCATTCCCGCCGTTTATTCGGAGCGGCTGCAGGCGGCACAAAAATCTGGCAAAGCTATAGTCGAACTGGTTCGGCAGGGAATTACCTCCAGACAAGTCATGACACAGGCCAGCCTGAGGAACGCGGTGCGCCTTAGTTCAGCGATCGGCGGTTCCACCAACGTTGCGCTGCATCTTCCCGCCGTTGCCTATGAACTGGAGCTGGAATTCGATATGGAAGAGTTTGATGCTCTGTGCCGCAATACTCCGCTGCTGGTGAAGCTCAATCCCGCATCCCCCTATAACATGGTCGATTTTCATCATGCCGGGGGCATCCCTGCCGTATTACAGGAACTGAAGCCTCTTCTGGATTTGAATGTGATGACCGCCGCTGCCCGATCGTTAGCAGATGTTTTAAACACGATGTCTTCTTTGATTCAAACCGATCGGGCCGTCATTAAAAGTCTGAAAGAACCATATGCGGGCTCTGGCGGATTGGCCGTTTTATGGGGGAACCTCGCGCCGGACTCGGCCGTTACAAAACCCGCGGCGATCGACCCGGATATGCAGGTGTTTCAGGGAAAGGCCCGCTGCTTCGATTCGGAGGAGGATGCCCTGAAAGCGGCTCAGGAAAACAAAATTCAACCCGGCGACGTGCTTGTGGTACGGTATGAAGGGCCCGTCGGAGGGCCCGGGATGCCTGAGCTGTATCTGCTGATGAAGCTGATCGATGGTTTGGGGCTGGCAAAAGAAGTCGCGCTGATCACAGACGGTCGTTTTTCCGGCACAAACAGCGGGTGCTTTGTGGGGCATATCTGTCCGGAAGCCGCTGTCGGCGGCCCAATCGCTTTGCTTCAGGATGGAGATTCCATTGTGATCGATATCCCGCGGCGTTCAATTCATGTTGATATCAGCGATGAGGAATTAGCGGCCAGAAAAGAAGCGCTCCGAAAAAAAGCGCCCTGCCGCATCAAGAGCGGATATTTGAATTTGTACCGAAAACTGGTGGAGCCCGCGTGGAAAGGGGCCGTTATCCAACATAGAGATCTGTAGATAAGGGCGAATCAAAGGCTGAAGTGCCGATGATTGCAAATGAAATAGATCATAAATACTGTTTGTCCCATTTGGGCGGCTCAAGGGATCGAACAGTCATCTGGAAATACGCGATGATGGATAAGAAGATCTGAATTCGCGTGATTAGAGGAGGGGATATTGCCCGGGTTGACAGAGCCAACCGAAGGGCAGGGGTTGTAGAAAAGTGCTTCCAAAAAAAGGAATCGCAGTATTTTTCCGGCGGTTCAGTGTGGTGCGTGGATGAAATCAGCCGGGGGAGCATCCCAACGGTAGAAGCAGAGAAATTGCAAAGAAAAAAGGAGGGTACTTTATGATCGCATTATTGACTAACCCGATTATGATTGCGGTTATCGTCATGCTGGTTCTGTGTTTTGTCAAAGTCAACGTTGTTTTTTCACTCGTTATTTCTTCCCTGATCGGCGGTCTTCTGTCCGGAATGAGCGTTTCCGATACGATGGGCCTGTTTACGGAGGGCATGGCGGGCAACGGTGAAGCGGCGCTCAGCTATGTGCTGCTGGGAGCTGTCGCCGTGACGATTGAGCGGTGCGGCCTCACGGCCAAGTTGTCCGGGAAGATGGGGGGCATCATCAAAGGCAGCAAAATGAAGCTGCTTGCGATTTTGATTTTCATGTCTTTCCTCTCACAGACCTTTATTCCGATTCATATTGCGTTTATGCCGATGATCATTCCCGCCATGTTGGTACTTATGAACCAGATGAAGCTGGACAGACGCCTTGCTTCCTGTGCGCTGGCGTTTGGCCTGAAGGGAACCTGGGTCACGTTCCCCATCGGGTTCGGTTTGATCTTCCATACCATCGTATCCCAGAACATGACAAAGTTCGGCATGCCGATTGCGGTAATGGATGTTTGGCATTACACCTGGTTCCTTGGTTTGAGCACAGTTGTCGGCTTTATCGTAGCCTATTTCCTCTATAGAAAGCCCAGAGAATATGTGATGGAAGGCATCGGCGGTGTGCAGGAAGAAATCGTTGCCGAGGACACTAACACAGAGGGCGGCAAGCCCCTGATGAAAACGCAGTGGGCAACAATGATCAGCGTGATTTTGATTGTTGTGGTGCAGCTTGCTTTTGACTCCATGATCCTGGGCGCTTTGGCCGGCCTGCTGCTGTTCCTGCTGCTGGGCGTGGTAAAGATGAAGGATATGGGCGATGTGGTTGATCAGGGCATTAGCATCATGGGCTTTATGGCGTTTGTGATGCTTACGGCTGCGGGCTTCAGCAACGTGCTGAGCAGCAGCGGACAAATCGACGCTCTGGTACAATCCACCATCAGTGTTGTCGGTACCAACAAGCTCGTTATCGCGATCGTTCTGATTCTCGTAGGCCTTGTGCTGACCATCGGCACCGGTTCCTCGTTCGGCACCGTTCCGATTTTGGCGGCACTGTATGTTCCGTTCGCGCAGGTGATCGGCTTCAGCGTTGGCGCGACCGTCATTCTGATCGTCGGCGCGGCGACGATGGGCGAGGCGGGTTCCCCTGCTTCCGACTCCACCTTGGGGCCGACGGCTGGTCTGAATGCCGACGGGCAGCACGACCATATTCAGGACAGCTGTATCCCACAGATTATCACCCTTGTTTCTAGCGCTTTGGTCTTTGGTATTGTAGGAGCAATGATCTTCTAAGAAATCATCAGTTCGGGGCAGACTCATCCGTTACAGATGATTTTGCCCCGAAATACATACTTGAGAATGCAGGATATGGATCGCACTGGAGTTGTTTCCTTGCTTCTCAACCTCTGGATCGTTCATCTAACGGTAAATAAAAAGGAAAGCCGGTTTCCCCAATCCTCTGAATCAGATGCTTTGCCCGAACAGCAGATTCCCGAGGGGGATACTCCGCCAGAGGCTGTTCCTTTTTAAACTTCCGCCGGTTGCTTTGCCGTGCCGAATTTTTACTGTATCAAAAAGCTCCCAGATGCGGAATATCTCCGTATCTGGGGGCTTTTGCGTTCTATTTTAAATTTGTCCTTTTGTATCCTGTTTGCGCACAATTCCGGAATATATGAAATGGATATTGAAACACATTTTGTCTATAAAGGCAAGCAGGCTGAATACTTGTGCGGGGAAGAGAAAGCAGCCTTGAGTTCGGGCAGACCGTGTATACGGCAGATCGTTTCTGTAACGCCTTTTCTCAATTCGTTTTGCACTCCGCGTGAAACGACAATTTTTTCATCAGGTAACGCATCGTGTCGCCCCTGCTGATCGTTCCCACAAGAACGCCGTTTTGCGTTACCGGGATTTTGCTCAGCTTATGTTCGTAAAACAGTCGACAGACCTCCGACAACGGGGTGATGAATTCCACGGTTATCGTGTGCTTTGTTGCGATTTCCAATATGTTTTTTTGCAAAACCTCCTTGGCTTTGGACACAAACTCTTCGTTGTCCGGCAGCACATAAGAAAAGGATTCCCCGACAACATGCACATCTTGCCTTGCCATATACCGCAGAACATCCCCATCCGATACATAGCCGATAATGTGCCTGCTGCTGTCGATGACAGGCAGCCCGCTTGTGCGGTATTCGATGAATTTTTCAATCACGCGTTCAATGGAATCGCCGGACGATACCGTGTAAGGATCCGAGTGCATGGCTGCGTCAAGCTCTGATACAATTCTGCTTTCCGAAACAATATCGGCCTTTTTGCGGTCTTTCACCTTAACAATGACCACGATAAGGCTGATAACAGCAATGACGATGCTGAGATAAAACGCGGCGTGAATCCCGATTAACTGTGACTTTGCCGAATTGTCACCGCCAAACAAATTTGTAGCGAGTGACATGGCCGATACCATAAGGGCAACGCCAAAGGTAGAGGCAACTTGACGCATGGCGCTTGACACCGCGTTGCCGTGGTGCAGAATCTCATCCGGCAGATTGCCGATTGACCAGATGTTGATCGGCGTATTGGCAAGCATCAATCCAAAAGAACGGGCACAGTAAACAATAATCATTAATACAATTGGGGTGTCAAATCCCCACAAAGCCATTCCCAGCGAACCGAGTGACAGCAAGGATACTCCAGCAATTGAAAGGTACCGTGCCCCGAATTTATCGTGTAAATTGCCCGCAAAATATCCCCCGATTGCTCCTAAAATCGAGCCGGGAACCATGACCAATCCGGAAATTGTGGCCGAAAATCCGCGTACAGTCTGGATATAGATGGGAAGGGTGAGGGATACTGCCGCAAGGGATGCTGAGATCAGCATGGAAATCACGATTCCATACCGGAACTGCTTGTCCAGGAATACCCGAAGCTCTAAAAATGGCTCTGCAAGCCGAAACTGACGTCGTGCAAAAAGAAAAAGTATTCCGGCGCCCAAAGCAATCAAGATCACTGCGGCAGGCAGGGTTTCCATCTTATCGAGTATAGAAAAGCCGTAAAGCAGACAAAAGAGCCCCAATGACGATTCCGCGACGGACATTTTATCGAGAGAGACGGGTTTTGTCGTGCCAGAATTTTTCATCACAAAGGTTGCAACAAGGATGATGATTGCCGCTAGCCCCGCCATAATCAGAAACATGGTATGCCAGCCTGTGATATCCGTAAGTATGCCTGAAATCGCGGGGCCCATTGCGGGCGCAAACATGATGACGAAGTTGTACATTCCCATTGCGCTGCCCCGTTTTTCGTGGGGAAAGATAAGGAGCAGCACAGTCATTGACATTGGCAGCATAACGCCCGCACAGATCGCCTGCAGGATACGTCCGGCGAGCAGAACAGGAAAGTTAATCCCCCAAGCCGCAAGCAGACTGCCGACAAAAAATAAGCTGAAAACGGCGATAAACAGTTTCCTTGTTGAAAATCGATCCATTAAAAACGCTGAAACAGCCACGACAATGGCGTTGACTAAAGTAAAGCCAGAAACGAGCCACTGTGCGGTGGCCGCGGTTATGTTCAGTTCGGCCATAACCGAGGGGATGGCCGGATTCATTAGCGTTTGGTTCAGCACCGATAAAAAAGCGCCACAGATCAAGACAATGACTGTGGCTTTTTGTCCTTTTCCCATATTGTAATATTCCTTTCAGGTCTTGGATTGGCAGTGTTGCGACAGCTTTTATGAAGATTATTCCAACAAATAGCCGCGAAAGCGGGCCACATATAATTTTGCAGCCGTCAGCATCGTTTCTTTCTGGTTTTCATCCAAACTTTCCATTGCCTTGCTTTCCGCGTTTTTCATCTTTTGAATCACTTCAAGGGCAAATGCCCGCCCTTTGTCAGTAAGATGAATCACCTTGTGCCTTCTGTCAGAATCGAGCTCGACCATTCGAATGGCCCCGTGACGCAGCAGGGCCGTTACGATCGCGTTGACCGTCTGTTTTGGAAGGAAGGTGTATTCACAGATGGTTCTTTGTGTGCAGTCCCCATCGTGTTCCAGAATGATTCGGAGAGCCGACAATGTACTGTAAGAAATTCCAAGACTTTTCGCATATGCTTCATATTGGGCATTCAGTTCAAAATAAATGCGCAAATACTCATTCGCATTCGTTTCTGCTTTTGTCATAGTAATTCTCCTTATTTAGTCTCATTGTATAATAGTCTTAAATGGGACTATCCTATCATACTATGATAGGATCATAAAATCAAGACTCACATCATTGCTGAGGGTACAGTCGTGTGTTTATATCTTTCTTTTTTCAAGTTGAAATATAAAATCAATCTTACAGGAAACTTCTTTCTGCAGATACGCTGCAAGGGTTGAACGATCGAATTGCCAGGTCAAGTACAGTGATTGATAAAAAAAGCCTTCGGCTGCGCGTTCATTCCGCGGCCGAAGGCTTTTCATATCTTTTTTTACCGGTACGATTCGCTTCCAGTCTCTCTTTCCGGTTTATTAAAAAACTTGATCCATATGTCGCCGAGTTAAGCCAGGCATTTGTCAAGCGAAGCGCAGATAGCAGCTTCGTCCATGTCCGCCCCGATAAAAACCAGCTTGGTCATGCGGTCACCTGCCTGCTCATCCCAGTTGTTCCGCGAGAGGGGATCGCGCTGCCACGCCTGCTCCCTCTCTTTTGGGGAGGCCGCCGCCAGCCAGCGGGAAAAGGGCTGTACGCTGACGGATTTACCCGCTTGCTCAAGAAGGAAGGAGGTATCGTCCTCTCCGTCAATCCAGACAAGTCCCTTGCAGCGAATTACCTGGGCAGGAAAACGATTGACCCATGCTTCCAGCCGATCGTCGTGAAAGGGCCGGCGGCGGTAATAGACAAAGGTGGAAATTCCATATTCGTCAAGATGCTGGTGTTCGTCATGATCGTGATGATGTCCATCGTGATTTTCCCCGTGGCCGTGATGCTCCGCCTCGTGGTGATCGTGTATTTCCTCTTCATCCTGTTCATGCTCAATGGTCTGCGCCCAGCCGGCAGAAAGAAATGTCTTGGAAAAATCAAAAAGACGAAGGTTCAGAATATCTTTGGACGGAACATCCGCAAAGCTGGTTTGCCTGATTTGGGCCGAGGGCTGCAGCGCCTTTACGATGGCTTCGACCTTTGCGGTTTCCTCCTCCGACAGCAAATCTGTTTTGTTCAGCAGAACCAAATCGCAGAACTCGATCTGCTCCACCAAAAGCTGTGCGATGTCCGCCTCTCCATCTGGGTATAGGAGCGCTTCTCCGCCGGAAAATTCCGTCAGCAGGCGGTAGGCGTCCACAACGGTTACGACAGAATCCAGACGGCATAGGGTGGGGAGCCCCTGATCCTTCATGGTTCCGTCCAGCATGGCGATGGACTGCGCGATCGGCAGCGGCTCGCAGATGCCGCTGGCCTCGATCAGAATATAGTCAAAGCAGTCGGCTTTTGCCAGCCGCACGATCTGGGTGATCAGATCCGTCCGCAGAGTGCAGCAGATGCAGCCGTTGGTCAGCGCCACCAGACTGTCGTCGGTGATGGAGGCGTGACCCTTCTCGCTGATCAATGCGGCGTCAATGTTTATCTCGCCGATATCGTTGACGATCACCGCAATTCGCAGTCCCTGTGGGTCGGCCAGCAGCCGGTTGACAAGGGTCGTTTTACCGGAACCGAGATAGCCGGTCAGCACGGTGATCGGGATGGGCTTTCTCATAACAATCGCTCCTTTGCTCTTTCAGGCGGATCGTCTGCGCCGTTACTGAATGACGACCTTCGTATCGTTTTTAATGTTGTCATAGAACCATTTTGCGTTGTCCATCGAGAGACGCACGCATCCATGCGAGGCAGGTTGTCCCAGTTTTTCAGCTTCACCTGCGATCATTTCCCTGTTTTCATCAAAAGGAAGACTGTGGAACAGATAGTTTCCATAGAACTGTGTCCAGTAATAAGCGCCCTCTTTTAGGCTTTTATTATAGAACGACTCCCCGCGGTTCGTGACCGTGTAGTTTCCGGTGGGCGTTTCATAGCCTTCCATTCCGGTGGAGCAGGGAAAAACCTGAACAACAAGATTTTTCGCGTCCACAACAGTGACCTTCTGATCCTGTATCGAAACATAGACGGTGAGCGGTTGGGCCGCTTTTGCATAGGAAACCTGCGCAAAAGCGGGGAAGGTCTCCTGTTCCTTTGTTACGTTCGAAGCATCGGTACCATTCGCCGGTGTGATCTTCAGATAATTTTTATTGCACCAGCCGGTCCGGCCGTCCGGGGCTTTCACTTTTACCCAATCGCCATCGGGTTCCTCCAGAATGCTGAGCTTGGTTCCTTTCGAAACGGCAAATACAACGTCCTGATCCGTACCCGCGGAAAGCCGAATATTTAAACTGTCCAGCGTCTCCCCCTGATACGCCGGCTTTTCGGGCACCTTTGAGGAATTCTCCGCTGGAACTTCACTGCGCGGCGCCTGCGAATCCGCCGCTGAGGACGGCTGGGAAGACGGGGAAGTGGAGGTCAAGGCGCCGGCGCTTGAATTCGGCTGCTGTGTGTGAAATACATCGACATTTCGCAGCGCATATCCCGCGGTCAGAAAAGCGGCTCCGGCCAGCAGTAATGCGATCCACTTTTTTGATTTCCTTTTTTGTCTTTTCATGATTTCCGGTTCCTTTAATTGAAATTTCAGTATTCGTTCCAAATGCACACATTTTGCATTTGTGCCCATTATAGTTTGATATGATTTTCTTGTCAAGCACAAGGATTCCGGATTAAGTGGTCGAAATAACATGGATGGACACGATTTTTCAGGAGAAACCCCTGCCGGGCAGCGAGTTTTTCTTGCGGCCCGGCAGGGGAGTTGTGTGTCCGTGTATCCGCGGCAGATGCCGTTATGGCGTTATTCTGCGCCGAAAAGAGCGGTCAGCTCCTGCCGGTTCAGGTGGCGGCCGATAAAGCAAAGCATATCGCCGCCGACGGCAGAGTTTGTGATCTGAACGTCACCTGGAAGATATTGGAAGTTCAGATATCCGCCGGTACCTTGAACAATCCCCTTGGCGCGCAGAATCGATCCCTTTGCGCTCTGTTCCATGCGGGACACAAGAAAAAGCAGGTCTTCTGTGCGGAATCTCCGTTTTGTCCGGACGGTCACGGTATCAAAAATCTCTTCCGCCGCATGGTTATGTCCGCACCCGCAGGCCCCATGATGCTCGTGGTGGTCATGGTGGTCATGGTGGTCATGGTGATCAGAGCAGGCGAGCTCCGCATGGCTATGATGGTCATGGCTGTAGTGGTCACAGCAGATCGGCTTCGCATGCTTCGAATGCTCAGAACAGGCCGCCTCCGCATGAGAATGTTCATGGGAATGGCTGCAGTGGTGGTCGTGTCCGCAGTGCGCCTCACGCGGATGAGGCGCCAGAATCTCGCCAGCGGCAATTTGCTCCCATGGTTCGGAAAAGAGGCGGGCATGCGGATTCAGTTTCTTCACCAGTCTGCGGGCCGGTGCGGCCTGGTCCGGAGAAAGTCCGGCGCGGCTGAGAAGAACGACATCTGCGTTTTCAATCTGATTGATGAAAAACTCGCCGAAATTCTCCAGATACATTTTGCAGCGCTTTGCGTCCGCAACGGTAATTCGGCTTTTTACCCTCGCCAGGGATTGAATCTGTGGATCGGCGCACGCCGTTACAATGTCGGAAAGCTTGCCGACCCCCGACGGCTCAATAATGATTTTATCGGGCTGATAGCGCTTTAAAAGGTCTTTGAGCGCGCTTACAAAATCACCCGAGAGGCTGCAGCAAATGCAGCCGGCACTGATTTCCCTAATTTCCACGCCGCTGGATTTCAGCAGCGCGGCATCCACGCTGATCTCCCCGAAGTCATTTTCGATCAGCGCTACCTTTTCTTGCGCAAACGCTTCACTCAGTAGCTTTTGAATCAGCGTGGTTTTGCCTGCGCCCAAAAAACCTGAAATAATATAAATTTCTGTTGCCACTGGCCTCATTCTCCTTTGATTCAATAAAAATAAATAACGGGATCGGACGGAGTACCTTTTGCAAACCGAACAATATTATTTGGTTTCCTTATGCAGCGTGTGCTTGCGCAAACGGGGGCAATATTTCATACATTCCATTCTTTCGGGATGGATTTTCTTATTTTTTGTTGTCGTATAATTTCTGTCTCCTGTTTCTGTGCATGCCAACGTAATTTTTTCTCTCATCGTAAGACTCCTCTCAAAAAATTACCAACTGGATTTATGAACACCGGGGATTTTCCCCTGATGCGCCAGCTCTCGGAATAGAATGCGGGATATGCCGTATTTGCGCAGATAACCGTGGGGCCGCCCTGTCAGAGCACAGCGGTTGTGAACCCGTACCGGGGAAGCATCTCGCGGCAGCTTGCTCAGTGCGGTGCGATCACCCGCTTGGATCAGGGCTTTGCGCAGTTCGGCATACTTTTCTACTGTCTGCTGCTGACGCAGGTGTTTCATCATTTTTGATTTTTTTGCCATTATTAACTCCTTTTCAATCGGCGGTTGTTTTCCGACACGTACAAATCGCTTTCCCAAGTATCAGGAAATGATGCAAATCTGTTTTAGGTATGATCGTGGCGTCATCCCTTATGCATGCAGTTTTTGCAGTAGCCGTATACCTCCAGATTGTGCCCGACCACCTGAAACTCCCTTTCCGGGAGGCCCGGAAAAATTGTTTCGATCGCACACCTTTCCAGCGGAATGATCTTATGGCAATTGATACATACGGCGTAATGCTTATAGTGGAAACGGTTCAGCTCATAAACCGCCGTTTCACTGCTCATGACGGAAAGCTTTGTTACGATCCCTTTTTTCACAAAAAGGCTTAGGATCCGGTAAACAGTAGAGGGCCACGCCGGGTCCTGCTCAGTTGTGATTTTAGAACAGAGTTCCTGAACGCTCAAAGGGCTTTCCGCCGCTTCCAGCGCAGAAAGCACGCGTTCGCGCGGCTTGGTTTTTTTCAAACCGGCGGGCCAGTTGTTTGTAAAATCCGTCATAGGTAAGATGCCTCCCGTAATGCACAGCGAGCGTTAATGCAAATGCAAATCATGTGCATTATACCAGATTATATGTCGCTTATTCATTGAAGTCAAGTATTTTTCGTCCTATTTTTACGAAACCGGGCTGCTTTTGAAGGAACGAACCCTTTTCGCGATTTGCTTTCCGGCCAGTACCAATACGAGCATCGCAACAGAAACCAGCGCGGTAAAGCCGCCGGGTGCCACATTCAGGTAATAAGAGAGAAAAAGCCCGAGCATGATATCGAGAAAACTGAAAACGATGGAGAACAGGAACGTATGCCGAAAGCCCTTTTCCAGCTGCAGCGCCGTCGCGACAGGGAGGGCAATCATAGAGCTGAGAACCAGAACGCCGACGATCCGAATGGAAATAGAAATGGCGGAGGCGACCAGAATCGAAAATACATAATTGATCAGCCGGACTCTCACGCCCGCCACCTTGGCCGCTTCCTCATCGTAGGCAATGTAAATCATTTGGTGGTATAAAACAATCAGCGTCAAAACGGAGATCAGGCTGAGAATCAGAACCATAGCCATATCGAATTTCGTAACGGTAAGAATGCTGCCGAACAGGAAAGAGTCGGCGTTCGCGTGGAGCTTACCGGAGCTGATGATCGTAATGGCGGTACCGACGCTCAGGGAGAGAACGACCGTGAGGATCAGGTCGGTATACTTTTTGAAATAGCTGCGCAGAAACTCAATGAGCGCGCCGCAGAAAGAGGTGAAGAGGAACGCCCCCAGAACAGGATTCTGCCCGCAAATCAGGCCGATCGTGACCCCCGCCAAAGAGGCGTGGGAGAGAGTATCGCCAATCATGGAATAACGGCGCAGGACCAGAAAAATACCGATACAAGGGCACAGTATGGAAATAAAAACAGATACGAACAACGCGTTCTGCATGAAATTATAGCTGAGCATTCGATTCACCTTTCTTTTCTCCGTGAAGATATTCCTTTGTATATTGCTCGGGAGTGCAGAGATGTCCGCGCCCCGCCGCCAGATGATACAAAAACGTCGAGTTGGCAATGGCGGCGTTCAGGTTGTGTTCGACGGAAACAATCGTGATCCCTTTTTCCCGGTTCAGTTTTTTGAGAAACCCGTAAATCTCTTTCTGGCTTTCCATATCCACCCCTGTGGACGGTTCATCCAATATCAGCAGATCGGGATTTCCCAGCAGGGCCCGTGCAATCAGAATCTTCTGTCCCTGACCGCCGGAGAGCGTTCCCACCAGTGCGTTTTCAAAGCCGTTCATGCCTACCTGCGCAATGCCGGACGCAACGACGCTTTTGTCTTTAATTTTCAAAAGCTTGCGGTACGAATGGAGCATCTCAGAAACAGTGATCGGGAAATTCGCGTTTGAAAAATCGTTTTTTTGCGGAACATACCCGATTCTCTTTGCCTTCGATTCGATGACACCGCCGGTCGGTTTTATGAATTTCAGGATCAGCCGCATCAACGTGCTTTTGCCGCAGCCGTTTTCACCGACCACAGACACATAGTCGCCGTCGGATATTTCCAGTGAGATATCGTTTAATACATACGGGGGAGAACCCGTATAAGAAAAAAACAGATTGCTTGCCTGGATCATGAACATGGTCACCTCTTTTAAAATGGTGCGTGCTTTGCGCCGAGCGCCCTACAAAGCAGAAAACACTTTGCAAATGCGTTTCGTTTGCGCTTGACAAATCAATTTTACGCGCCTATGATATAGATTATAAGCGCAAATGCACTCCATTTGCAAGTGTAATATAGGAGGTTGTTAAGAATGTTTCAAAAAGCAGCAGCGTTGCTGTTAAGTCTGACGATCCTGATGGGCGCCACGGCTTGCAGCAATGGGAGTCCGACAGAGCAGCAGGGGAGCAGCAGTGCCGAAAGCACAAGCTCAGCGGAAGCGGAAAAAATCCCGGTTTCCGTTACCTTTAACGCGATGAAGGAATTTGTAGAGGCTGTCGGAAAAGACAGGGTAGAGGTCGCTACGATTATTCCGGACGGCACGGAGCCGCATGATTTTGAACCCAAGGCGCAGGACCTGGCAGGGCTGAGTAAAGCCAAAATTTTTGTATATAACGGGTTTGGCATGGAAGCCTGGGTGGAAGATGCGATCAAATCCGCAAATAATTCGAGTCTCATCACAGTAGAGGCTTCAAAGGGCGCGGAACCAATTCAGAACACGGAAGAGGAAGAAATCGAAGAACACGGCCAATATGATCCTCACCTGTGGCTCAGCCTCAAGGGCGCGGAATTGGAAGTGAAGAATATCAAAGAAGCGCTGGTCAGCGCGGATCCTTCCAATAAAGAGTTCTATGAGACAAACTGCAACGACTATGTCGCCCAGCTGGAGAAGCTCTACACGGAGTATCAGGGAAAATTCCAGTCCGTGAAAAAGAAGAGCTTTGTCACCGGGCATGCCGCTTTCGGCTATCTTTGCCGGGAATTTGGCCTGGAGCAGAACAGCGTGGAGGATGTATTCGCTGAGGGTGAACCCAGTGCGCAGCAGATGACGGAGCTTGTGAAATACTGCAAAGAGAATCAGGTAACTACCATTTTTGCAGAAGAAATGGCCAGCCCGGAGGTTTCTAAGACTTTGGCAGACGAAGTCGGCGCCAAGGTGGAAACGATCTATACGATCGAAGGCGGCGAAGACGATAAATCCTATCTGGAGCGCATCGAAGATAACCTTTCCAAGATTTATGACAGCCTTGCCAAATAACCGTTAACAGTCAGCCGTCCAAACGCGATGCCTTGGCGGAGAAATAAGGAGTTGTCAATGATGTATGAGGATAAAGTACTTGTCTGCGCGGACTGCGGAAAAGAATTCATTTGGACCGCTGGGGAGCAGGAGTTTTATGCGGAAAAGGGGTTCACGAACGAGCCCAAGCGGTGCAAGGAATGCCGGTCGGCCCGCAAGAACACAGGGGAACAGCGCCCCCCTCGTCAAATGTATGATGCCGTTTGTGCGGCCTGCGGCAAGCCGTGCAAGGTTCCCTTTCAGCCGAGCGGGGAGCGGCCCGTTTATTGCAGCGAGTGCTTTGCGAAGATGAAAGCGGGGGCGGCGGTGTAACCCCTGCCAATGGGTGCGATCTTTTTCTTTAATTTCGATTGCGGAATCGGAGAAAAGCTGGGCCGGGATCGCCGTTTTACGCTCTTTGTAAAGCTCCCTCATCAATCTGAAACATAACAGCCGGCCGTACAGGCTGTAATAGCAGAAAGCGCCGGGACCACGAAAGATCGTGG
>NZ_AKFU01000028.1:0-11047 GCF_000277625.1 Clostridium sp. MSTE9 | reverse complement strand
TGCCTGGATGCCGGGTATACCGGCTCAAAAGACAAGGTTGAAAAAAGAGGCTATATCGCGCATATCCGTCCCCGATCTGAGGAAAAACAGGAGCTCTTGCGGAATCCCGATTTTAAAGCCCGGCGCTGGGTAGTAGAGGTTACGCATTCGTTCTTCAACCGTTTCCGCAAATTGCTGGTTCGTTTTGAAAAGAAAGCTGCAAACTACCTTGGTCTTCTGCATTTTGCCTGTGCAATTATTGTCTGGCGTAAATTGATTCGAGTCCATATCTAATTTATGGATAGGCTCTTAATCAAGAGCTGTAACTATCCATTTTCTGTAAGTGTGATACACGGGATTGAGCCTTCGGTTTTGCGCTGCCGAAGGCTCATTCTCCAACTATGTTGATTTTGAAAAGGAGGCTGGGTTTCGGGACGGTATCAGCCGCTCCATCAGGCGCCAATCCTTTGAATTTTTTCACAAGTGAAGGGAATTCCCGCGTGAACAGCAAAGGCGATATACAACAGAGTGCCTCTTCTATTGCAAATAACTCCCAACACATTTATAAAAGGGGGATATCTGACGCAATGATCCAGAAAAAGCAAAAAATATGGGGTGCTATATTCGTGACGGCAATACTCGTGACGGCAATCGTGCTGCTGCAAGCAAACAAGCCTTCTGTTGCGGACAGCGCTGTTACCACTTCGGAATTTACCAAATCTGTGCGGCAGGCGACCAATGAAGCCGGTATTTCGGTATCTTTGACAAACCATTCCGATGCCAAGCTTACCAGAGAAGAAGCGGCACTGATTTTACAGAACGCTTTGCATCTGCCCGACAAAAGCGAATCCTTTCAGGACGTCGCGGATGAATGCGGATATGCGGGCGCAATCGGCGCCGCTGCCGACACAGGCATCCTCGCCGGTGTCAGCAGTCAGAAATTCGGATATGGAGAGTATTTAACGCCGGCACAGCAAAGTGAAATGATTACCCGGCTGAAAACGTATTACGCCGACCGGCAGAAATCCTATGCCCCATTCAAGGCTGCGGTGCTGCAATTTAACCCGGTCATGCACGACCGCGACGGAAATGTCAAAAATCTGTGCGCAGAGATCGAAACGCTCTTGGAGCAAGGCGTCAAGCTCGTGGTCGCGCCTGAAATGAGTACGACCGGGTATGGGTACCAGTCGCGCGAGGATATTGCGCCTTATGTAGACACGCTTCCCGGGCACTCAACCGATGCAATCAGCGCGTTGACTAAAAAATATCATGCGTACGTTGTCTTTGGCATGGCCGAAAAGGACGCAAAAACTGATATCTACTATAATTCCGCGGCGCTGGTGGGGCCCGAAGGGTATATTGGAAGCTATCGCAAAACACACCAGTGGGAAACCGAAGAGCACTGGGCCGCCTGGGGAGACAAGGGCGTCCCCGTTTTTGCTACCGAACTGGGCAATATCGCCATCAACGTGTGTATGGATGCTGCTTATTTTGAGAGTGCGCGCTTGGCCGCGGTGAACGGTGCGGACATTCTGGCGTTCCCAACCAACTCCTCGGCACAGGCAGTCAGCGCGCTCCCGGCGCGCGCGATACAGAACGGGATGTATATCGTCAGCGCAAACCGCTCCAATACGGAGCTGGGGTTTCATATGATCGGCTCCAGCGCTATTTGGAGCCCAACTGGGAAAAAATTAGTGGAAGCTCCGCTGATTGCCAGTGAGAAAGAGGATGTCGATGCGGCAGCGGCGTACATCGCGACGATCGATCCGGCACAATATCAAAACGCAAACAAAGCACTGTTAATGCAGCGGCGTCCTGAACTTTATCAGAATTTGATGCTGCGCGTCGGCCCATGGGATTATACGAAATCTGCTGAGAGCAAACATGTCAATGCGGTTGCGCTGCAATATACGCCACAGGGTAGCGAAGAACAAAATAAGGCTTCGATCCAAAAGCTCATGGAGAATGTTTCGGATGTCGATCTGGTTGTTTTACCCGAATTATCCCTGATCGGAACAGTCAGCGAAACGCCGAAGGCCGATGCAAAACAGGCAGCGGAATTCGCATCCTCCCTTGCGGTAAAATATAGCACGGCAGTGGTCATTGGCGCGGTCGAGGAGAAGGATGGAAAGCTCTACAATACATCTGTTTTGGTGGACGCAGCCGGTAAGGTTGCCGGTACTTATTACAAAACACATTTGAGCGAATCTGACCGCAAATGGGCAACGGCAGGCGATGATATCCCTGTATTCAGCGTAGATGGGATCGGGAAAATCGGCATGCTGATAGGCGACGATGTGTGTTTCCCTGAAACAGCGGGGGTTCTTGCAACGAAACGTGCCGATGTGATCGCGATTCCGTCCGCCTGGTACGGCCAATATGGCGGCTTCTTCGAGATTAACAACAAGCTGTCGGCAAATCCATTTCCTGCAAACGCCATGGTCTTGTGGGACGCTGTTTCGGAAGGAGCGCAAGCCTATACGATTACGGCAAATTTTGTAGGCGGGAAAAAAGGATATCTTGGCAGCAGCGCGCTCAACACACTGGACCCGCTTTATGGATTGGATCAGCCCCTTGCAGCTTCAAAGACGGAAGAGCAGGCGCTTTCCATGTCGTTTGACACCCTTCAGAGCAGCTGGTGGTACAACCAGGAAATGCTGATCAATTCCAGACGCTGCGATTATTACAAGCCCTTGGTGGCGGATTGATTTCTGGAAAGACAATTCTCAAGCGGCATTTCCGATTGGCTATTGCTTTTCTCACAGCAGGGCTTTTCTCATAGGCTTCACCAAGGACGGTACTGATTTTACTTACTTTCTTTACTTTCATGGATGAGGGCCTTCGGCTCTAAGCCGCCGAAGGCTCATTCATTAGGAGCGTGTTTTTATGAAACAAGATGAAGTGCTGCGTATTTTAGAGGGCAGCTACGATCTGCACGTCCACCCTATCCCCTCGCATGTGCCGCGCTGCCTGGACGATTTTGAACTGGTTGAACAGGCTGCCTCTTATCAAATGGCCGGCGTCATGATAAAGAATCATTATGAATCCACTGCCACCCGTGCTGCTCTTGTAAACCGGCGTATGAGCCACCTGTGCACACGTGCCTATGGCGGCGTGGTTTTGAATTGGCCGGCGGGCGGGTTGAACCCCTATGCGGCAGAGAGTGCGTTAAAGCTCGGAGCCTCCTTTGTATGGATGCCCACAAGAGATTCGGCTCACTGCCTGAAAAGCGGGGATATGCCGGGCGATTTTTTTACCAGACCCGGAATTTCCGTTATTGACGAAGAAGGAAAACTTCTCCCTGTGGTCTACGATATTTTTGATGTGATAAAAAAATATGATGCCGTTCTTGCCACAGGGCACCTTTCCCCTGCCGAATCGATGATACTTTGCAAAGCCGGACGAAAAGCGGGAATCCGTATGGTTTTGACTCATCCCGAATGGGAACGCACACAGATTGATGCGGCATCCCAAAAAGAGATGGCGGATTTGGGTGTATGGATTGAAAAGAATTGGTACAACATTGCAGAGGGAAACTGCTCTGCGGAGCAGATGGCTGCCAACATCAAAGCCGTGGGCGCGCACAGCATTTTTCTTGCAACCGACCGCGGGCAGGCAGGAAAGGAAACACCCGTTGAGGGCTATATTCGGTTTATCAATGTTTTACACGATCAGGGTATTTCGACAGAGGATTTGATTACGATGGCGCAAAAGGTCCCTGCGGAACTGTTAAACAGATCCATTCCGTAATCAAAAGTACATCTTTCTTAAAAGGATATGGTCGCTGAAACGATCCGTTTGAGAACAGGAATTCTGGAGCAAAGGGAATTCTGTTCCATAATACAAAAGGCTCACGAAACGGAAGTTTCGTGAGCCTTTTGTATTATAGGTGAATATAGATGCTGCAAACAACGTCATATTATACTTACGAATCGAAAAAAAACAGCTATTCGTCCAGTTCTTTTTCGTCTAACTGTTTTTGAATTTTTGCCTGTCTTTTGGCATTCAGATACTTAAGGAAAGACAGTACAGCATAAGTCAAAACGGTTGAGCTGATAAAAGTCACTGCCAACACGGCAATAAAATAACCGATACCATCTTTCCTATATTGTTCTGCGTACTGTGTATAGTTCAAAACGCCGTTAATCGCGGTTACTACAATTCCCGTTACTATACTGTTTATGAAAGGAAAGGCCTTCGCTCGTTTTTCTTCGCCGTATATGTCAAGCCCCAAGGTCAGGTATCGTATTATCATGTAAAGGGACATTCCGAAGAAGCATATAAGCTCAACAGCATACTGCTCAAACGGAGCGTTCAGCAGTCTTTGCTGAACGAGCACTGAACAGAGAAGTATCATCATCAAAATACCGTATGCCTCACTATTTATTTTACGGCGCTGCGCCAAAACTCTTTCATCTTGCAAATTTTGCTTTCTCATTCTGATTCCTCCCAAAATAAATCATTCAATGTTTTGCCGAGTGCCTTACTGATTGCTATGCAAAGATTCAGTGTGGGATTATAATCCCCTGATTCTATCAACCCGATCGTTTGCCGGGTAACACCTACGGCTTTTGCCAAGTCCGCCTGGTTCATATCAACTTCCATTCGAGCGATTTTCATCCGCTTATTTTTCATGTAATGCCACCTTCCATAGGTATAATATACACTATATATAACACGATGTCAATTATATATTGCATTCGTGCTGATGAAGATTTATGGCAAGCACATTCCATGCTAAAAATTCCACGGGACCCGTTTAAAGCTCTTGTAAGATTTATGTCCCTTTCAGAAAATAGAAGTATTCTGTTGCGCTGAAACAGCGCAATCTTAGATACAGGATTTCAGCGGTGAGTTCATGGATTTTGCTGTGCTGCGGTTTAAATCTCACCGGTAGTCCCAGTATGTTTTAATGAAAGAGCAGAATTGAAAAAGAACTTCAGATTATTTTATAATAATGGACGGGAGCCAATCGCATAGTAACGACTGATTGGGTGCGGGCCGGAGAGCATAGCGAAAAATAACCGCGCTCTGTCATGCAGGGAATTCATGTCTGCTACCGGGACATCGGCCTTTTGGAAAATATAATTCAGCAGCAAAAGCAGAATGCTCAGACTGCATCCGCAAAAAACTGCATAAAAGAGTATTGGCAGACAGTGAACACTCACTGTCTGCCAATACATACTGCCCAAATTTCACCACAGTTTATAAAAACGCCCCTATGACGCCGTGGAGAAATGCGGGATGCGATTCTCTTGTAAAGATGCCACCGGAATCAGTCTTCACGACCGAGCAGCCAGTCAACAGAAACGTTCAGAATATTCGATAAAGCCACCAGTTCAAAATCCGTTACGTAGCGAATCTGCCCCTCTAGTTTAGAAAGGCCTGATGCATTCATGTCAATTCCGTTCACCTGCAGCTGAGCCAAAAGTTCCTTTTGCTTCATGCCCAGGTTCTTCCTAGCCAGTTCCACATGGGCACCTACCAAATTACGATTACCCAGGGCTTGCTTGCGTAATCTCATTCTTTCATCTCCCCGTTGCTCAGGCCGTATTTTACCGGCCAGAAAATAATAATAAGTTTTCCCCTCTTCAACAAAAAAGGTACAAAATTGCTGTCGCTTTTTTGAAAGCAAAGTATCATTATAAGAAATAAAAATACCACTATCCGGAATACATTCCATTATAGTAGATAAAATCGAAAAACGCAACAAAAATCATACAAAATTTTTAGAATTAATCCGTTTAATTTGCTGGTTTCCCGTGGAATGGCTCCAGCCTTGTCGAATGTCAAAAAAACATTGTTATTTAAAGGGTTTCTTGTTATAATACTATTCAACAAAGCGTCCGGCATATTTTTGGGGCTTGCCCCGATTTCGGGCAAAAAGCTTGAATCCCGCGCAGCGTTTCCTTCTTTGCTTTCTGATTTATAATATGCACAAACACCGCAAAGAGATTATGCTGTAATAATTGCTACTAACGAGGTGTATGGATTTGGAGGAGACAGCACAAACTCCATTCGGTAAGAATCTGACAATGCTCACCGATTTTTATGAAATAACCATGGCAAACGGCTATTTCACAAACGGTTTTGAGGACAAAATCGTTTATTTCGATATGTTTTTCAGAAAAATTCCGGATGGCGGCGGCTTTGCGATTATGGCTGGCGTACAGCAGCTTGTGGAATATCTGCAAAACCTCTCTTTTACCCCGCAGGATCTTGACTACCTGCGATCCACCGGAAAGTTCAACCAGGCATTTATCAATTATCTGGCGAACTTTCATTTTGAGTGCGATGTGTGGGCGGTTCCGGAGGGTACCCCCATCTTCCCCGGTGAGCCCATTGTTACGGTACGCGGCCCTGTGATTCAGGCGCAGTTTATCGAAACCATGGTGCTTTTGTGCGTCAACCACCAGACCTTGATCGCGACAAAAGCGAACCGGATTGTGCGGGCCGCCAGCGGCCGTTCCGTGATGGAATTCGGCTCTCGCCGCGCACAGGGCTTCGACGGCGCGGTATACGGCGCCAGAGCAGCGTACATTGGCGGCTGTACCGGTACCGCCTGCACCATCTGCGAACGCGATTTCGGTATCCCCGCAATGGGCACTATGGCACACAGCTGGGTGCAGCTGTTTGACACCGAGCTCGACGCGTTCCGCGCATATGCCCGTGAATACCCCAACCAGTGCGTTCTGCTGGTAGACACTTATAATGTATTGCAGTCCGGCATTCCGAATGCAATCCGCATCTTTAATGAAGAACTGGTTCCGCAGGGCTTCCGCCCCGCGGGAATCCGCATCGACAGCGGCGACATCACATATCTCTCCCGCAAAGCACGCGAGATGCTGGACGCCGCCGGGTTTGAGGATTGCGGCATCTGCGCCTCCAACTCGCTGGATGAATACATCATACGCGACATGCTGATGCAGGGTGCGCAGGTGGACAGCTTTGGCGTTGGCGAGCGCATGATCACCTCGGCTTCGGAGCCGGTGTTCGGCGGGGTGTACAAGCTGGTTGCCGTAGAACGGAAAGACGGCAGTATTGAGCCTAAAATCAAAATCAGCGAAAACGTAGCGAAAATTACGACGCCCGGCTTTAAGCGCCTGTGGCGCCTGTTTGACCGTTACAGCGGCAAGGCGATCGCCGATGTGATCACCCTGCACGACGAGCTGATCGACGACGAGATGCCCTATGTCATCTTTGACCCGGAATATATCTGGAAGCGCAAGCGAGTGGAGAACTTCCGCGCGGTACCGCTGATGACCCAGATTTTCAAGGCCGGACAGTGCATCATGCAGCCGCGCGATCTGCACGAAATCCGTGAATACTGCACCGCGCAGGTAGACACGCTGTGGGAGGAAGTCACCCGCTTTGAAAACCCCCACCGCTACTATGTCGACCTTTCGCAGCAGCTGTGGCAGATCAAAGACAGGCTGATCACGAACCACAACTTCGACAAGCCCACCGATCCGGTGTGATATGAGCCACCCATTAAAAAAGAAAGAACAACTGTTTCTCCCCCGCCAAAGCAGGGGAGAATTCGTTTTCTGCACGATTGGAAAGGATGGGATAAAATGGAGCTTGTCGTAAAAAGATTTGAAGAGCTGACGGCCAATGAGCTGTATGAGATTTTAAAGCTCAGGGTCTCTGTATTTGTAGTGGAACAAAACTGCCCTTATCAGGAGATAGACGATAAAGACAGGCAGGCGCTGCATGTATACCTGAAAGATGAGAATGGGATTCAGGCGTACCTGAGGGTGATTGAAAAAGGGGTCGCTTTTGATGAAGTCTCCATTGGCAGAGTGATTGCCATAAAAAGACGGTGCGGCATGGGCAGCAGAATTCTGGCAGAAGGAATACGGGTTGCCAAAAATCAACTCAAGGCAGACGCGATCAAAATAGAAGCACAAACGTATGCAAAAGAGCTGTATGAAAAGCAAGGGTTCCGGCAGATTTCAGACGAATTTTTGGAGGACGGAATCCCCCATGTACCGATGAGATTGGATTGCAGACAGACAACAGCTTGACAACAAAATAAAAAAACGTTAAAATAAGCGATGCGAGCAGGCTGAACAGTCGCGGGTAACGTCCGAAAGGGCCTATCCGAGGAAAGTCCGAGCTCCACAGGGCAAGAATAACGGCTAACGGCCGCCGGGGGTGACCCCAGGGAAAGTGCAACAGAGAGATACCGCCTGCGCTTTGCGCGGGTAAGGCTGGAAAGGCGGGGTAAGAGCCCACCAGCGCGCGGGAGACCGCGCGGCTATGTAAACCCTATTCGGAGCAACACCGGAATGGGACAAATGCGTCGGCCCGGCGCGTCCCGAACAGGTGGCATTGAGCTGCGGCGGCAACGCCCGGCCAAGATAGATGGCTGTTCACGACAGAACTCGGCTTACAGGCCTGGTCGCACCAACAAACGAAAACTTCCTTGAAAACACCTTTTTCCTGCCAATGATGATCCGGAAATCATCGCACTGGGAACGAATTCTCTGGCCGCCCGAAGCACGCTGAAAGCGGCGTAAGAGCGGCACCGGGAAAAGGGTATTGGAAGATGAATCAAACCATGAAGGTTTTAGCTGCCGCATGCAGCTGTTCCTTTATGGTTTTTTCTTATCTCTGTTTTCTTGGTTTTGGCAATGGCTTTAGCGCCGGGGATCCGGCAGGCATGATGAAGAAATGAAACGGAGGAAAGTAAATGAAAACTCTGTATATGGACTGTTTTTCGGGCATCAGCGGCAATATGACGATCGGCGCGTTCCTGGATTTGGGCGTAGACAAGGATATGCTGCTGAGCGAGCTGAACAAGCTGCATATAGACGGCTACCGGATCGAAATCAGCAAAAAACAGAAAAACGGGATCACAGGCACTTATTTCGATGTCATTCTGGAGGAAGCCCCCTCCTCTCACCAGGAAGAAGTATCAGGAGCAGATCAGGAACCGGATGCAGAACAGAAGGCTCTGCCCAGATGTACCTGTAAGCATCACCGTGCCTACTGTATCTGTGGAAAAAACAAGCTGCCGGATAAGTATGGCAGAAAAAAGAAGAAGCACAAGGAAAAACATAAGTACCACCTGAGTCATGACGGCAAACGCTCCCACACAGAGGAAGTGTACTCTTCTCTTGGGCACGGGGAAGCGCACCATGATCATGACCATACTCATGATGATCATCATGAGCACCATGAACACGACATGCACGAGCACGAACATGAACACGGGCACAAGCATATACACGGACATGAACATACACATGAACATACGCACGCGCCGCACCGCAATCTGCAGGATATTACCGAAATCATCGACGGCAGCGAGCTGTCTGATCGGGTCAAGCAGCTTTCGAAAAAAATGTTCTCCTTTGTGGCGGAAGCGGAGGCAAAGGTTCACGGCAAACCGATTGAGGAAGTCCATTTTCACGAAGTCGGCGCCATCGATTCCATTATCGATATTGTCGGCACCGCCATCTGTGTGGACAGCCTGAACCCCGGCCGTATTGTCGCTTCGCACCTGCCGGTCGGCTCCGGCTTTGTGCGCTGCCAGCACGGCCTGATCCCCGTGCCCGCTCCGGCCACGCTGGAGATTATCCGAAAGGGCGGCATTCCGGTTTATTCGAACGGAATCAAGAAGGAGCTGGCCACCCCCACCGGCGCGGCAATCCTTGCTGCCCTGGCCGAAGAATACAGCCCGCAGCCGGAAATGGAGATTCACGCCGTCGGCTACGGCGCCGGGCTGTATGATCTGGAAATTCCCAATACCCTGCGGCTGATTCTGGGAGAAACGCTTCCGGCCAAAGAGAGCCCCAAGCCCCAAAGCGGAGTGATTCTGGCCGAAACCAATATTGACGACACCACGGGAGAGGTGCTCGGTTACGTGATGGGCCGCCTGCTGGACGCCGGCGCTCTGGATGTATTCTTCACCCCCATCTATATGAAAAAATGCCGCCCCGCCGTAACGCTCTCTTTCTTATGTGAAGCGTCTTTGGTGCAGGCATTGGAGCGGATCGTATTCGAAGAAACCTCGACGATCGGCATCCGCAAAATTCCGGTGCAGAGAACCGTCATGGACAGAGCCTATGAAACCGTGGAAACTCCCTATGGGAAAATCCAGGTGAAAAAAGTGACTTATGGCGGGCTCACAAAGAGGTATGGAGAATTCGAGGACGTCAAGGCCGCCGCGGAGCGGCACGGAATACCAATTCAAAAAGTATATGACGCATTGAAAATCAACGAAGCCAATTAGCGGGAGGAATACACATGGACGAACTGCATTTAAAATATGAAAAGCTGGAGCAATACCTGCGTTCTTTGGAAAGCGTCGCCGTGGCGTTTTCCGGCGGCGTGGACTCCACCTTTCTGCTGACCGCCTCGCATAAGGCTCTGGGGGATAAAGCCGTGGCTGTTACGGCACGCTCCTGCAGCTTTCCGCAGCGGGAGCTGAACGAAGCCAAACGCTTTTGTGACCTCAACGGGATTCAGCACATCATTGTAGATTCGGAAGAGCTGCACATTTCCGGATTTTCCGAAAACCCGGTGAACCGGTGCTATCTGTGTAAAACAGAGCTGTTCCAGAAAATCCGGGAGGTAGCGGACCGGTTGGGCCTGAAGGAAATTGTGGAGGGCTCTAATCTGGACGACAACGGCGATTACCGCCCCGGGCTGATCGCCGTGGCGGAGCAGAATGTAAAAAGCCCCCTGCGGCACTGTGATCTGTCTAAAGCGGAAATCCGCATTCTGTCGAAGGAATTGTGTCTTCCCACCTGGAGCAAGCCCTCCTTTGCCTGTCTTTCCTCCCGCTTTCCTTACGGTGAAAGGATCACGGAAGAAAAGCTTTCTCAGATCGACAAAGCCGAACAGATTCTGCTGGATTTGGGGTTCCGCCAGGTGCGCGTGCGGCATCACGGCAATCTGGCCCGCATTGAGGTGGAGGAGGAGCAGTACCCGAAGCTGCTGGATCAAGAGGTTCGGCACGCTATCTCCGACCAAATCAAAGCCCTTGGGTTCGTTTACGTATCGATCGATATAACGGGTTACCGTACCGGCAGCATGAATGAAACGCTGGCCGCGAAAG
>NZ_AKFU01000027.1:0-2440 GCF_000277625.1 Clostridium sp. MSTE9 | reverse complement strand
TTATGATGGCAGACTATTTTTCCAGTTTCGGCCTTGGGGTCGGCGGCGGGTTTACAACCTACTTTGTTTTCTCTCTGCTCGGCTATGGCATATATCAGGCATTAAAACTGCTGAAACATTGAGAAAGGAGGGCGCAATTCATGGGTAATCTTTTGGCGGCAACTACTGTGACCGAAGCTTTCGGAACTGCTCTTACGCAGGTTCAGACTGATGCAATGGAATTTATTGCACAGGGTTTGCCGATCGGTTTAGCGATCATGGGCACTATCCTCGCAATTACGATCGGTGTTAAGGCTTTCAAGCGGTTCGCGAAATAATTCCGGCAGTACATGGCGGGTGGGTTCATTCCCGCCCGCTTATTTCTTTCTAGGGGTGATTTGATGGCAATAGACCTTTATTCCGGGGTGCCCGGCTCGGGGAAATCCTTGCTGGTTACATACCGGGCTATTGATGCTTTGTTAGAGCATACCAATGTTATTTCTAACTTTCCGATGGATATGAGCTATTTTAAAAAGCGCAAGCGGGGGAAGTTTTTCTATATACCTACAGATAAAATTACGATTAAGTTTCTGCTTGCTTTTGCAAAGTGGAATCATGTCCGCGAGGGCCGTAAAGCGAAAAAAGCACAGACCGTTGTCATAATTGATGAAGCCGAAATCAAATTCAATAGCCGTACGTTTTCTTCGCCCGATCGTATGGAATGGATTTTCTTTTTTGCGAACCATCGGCATTTTAATTATGACTTTTGGTTGGCCGCTCAGTCCGATCGGATGATTGACCGCCAGATTCGGGACTTGATACAAACTGAGTTCAAGTGCCGTGCAATTACTGGATTTGGAATTGAGGGTAAACTTGTGTCTTTTCTGTTCGGTGGCCTTTTCTGCGCAGTTCCGTATGATCATGCAAGCCGAACAAAGTTCTTGTTGCCGCAGTTTTACAGGCTGCATAAGCGCAAAGCAAAGGTATATGATACCATGCACATGTTTGATGGCATGACTACTGCTGGAAAGCTGGAGGGAGGGAAGAAAAATGCAGTTAGCGCTAAGGGGCAAACAGCTTTTGATTAAACGAGTCGCTGTTCTCCTTATGGTTTTAGTGGTTTTCTGTGCGCCGCTTATTAAGCCGCCCGTTAAGGTTGAAGCAGCGGTTATTCCGGTTGTGGCCGGGGCGGCAATCGTTGCGGCCGCCATGTCCGCGCTGGGCATCGGTGTGGCCGCCGGATTTGATACAGAAAGTTTGGCAACGGCTGCGCAAAAGGTATGGGACGATCTTTCTGAATCTGTTCGCAACACTATTGTTTTAACGGAGATTGCCGGGCATACCGTGGCACACTTCACCGAGCAGGCCCTTCGGGATATATTCAGCGGGTTGGTCAATACCTTTCCGCAGGCGGCATCTGGCGGGACACCTCTTTCAGTTGATTTTCCAAATGGTTATTATTTTACTAATGTTGCTCTTACATCTGATTTTGTATATAAGCTGTATCCAGATTATTATGTTTCTGTAGCTGATGCACCTTCTTTTTCTAGTGCAGATAGGAAAGCAAATTATTTGCTCCTTGGCCGTTTTAGCTATACGACGGGTTTGTTTTATGTCCCTTTAACGGAGCTATCATCTGGTATTACTCTTAAAGATTTTAAGGTACGTGATGCTACACAGTCTACTTATCGTGATGTTTCGGGATATATACAAAATGGGCCTTTTAATTCCTCTGAATATGTTTCTTTTAAAAGTGTGATTAATTTACCTGCTGCTCCTTTTGATTTTATTTTAGGTATCGAAACTATTGATGGTTATTCTCATTGGGTTTTGTTTGAGCCTTCAGGAGCGCATTACACTATTTATGAGGAAAGTCCTATTGATGCATCACCATATTTACCACCGGTTCCAGATGTATTCAATCCAGCAAATGAAAAATTTTATGCTGATGGTGCCAGCGTCATGTCAAATTCCGTGGATGATGTGATCAACCGCTTGAAAGATGGAGTCGGCGAAACAGGGCAAATATCTGACCAACCGGACGTGATTACAGTGCCGGGGCAGATTGTCGGGGATTCGGTGACGGATCAGACAAAGGGAGCCGATCAGGCGGGAACGATTGGTAAGGATATTTCAACCGAAGCAGATAAGGCCGCCAATGATGTGACGAATGCTGATCGGGATACTACAAAGCCCAGTACGCCCGACGAGGATACAGACATTCCGGATTTATCGATTCCGCAGATCATCACCACAAAGTTTCCCTTTTCGATTCCTTGGGATTTATACAATTCCGTTCGGATTCTCGTTGCACCTGCTGCGGCTCCGAAATGGGTTTTACCCTTACGCTTTGATAAGCTTGGGGTGAATACATCAATAACTATAGATATGGCGCAATTTGATGGCTTGGCGGCTCTCTCTCGATGGGGATTAAGTTTGCTTTTCATCATTTCACTTATAA
>NZ_AKFU01000026.1:0-59129 GCF_000277625.1 Clostridium sp. MSTE9 | reverse complement strand
AACAGCCTTCCACTGGCATCCTGTGCGTAATACGTAAAAAATCCCTTCCAGCACTTTCCTTGGCGGTATCGGAGGACGGCCTTGTCCGGGTGCGTGTTTATACTTTTTCTGCGGGTCCCGCTTTTTTACTGGTATCTTATCCTTGATTTCTTCCCAAAACTCATCCGATATTGTCCATGACTGATAAGATTTCTTCTCTTTCATTCTTCTCTCACCAGTCCCTATTTTACACCTTGTTTTAATTTATGGATAGGCTCTAAGCACATCAGCCTGTGTAGAGCGCATTCACATGGAGTAAAAGATATATTTAAATTTGTATTATCCTATTATCTCTTATCTCTAAAATTCCTTGTATCATTACACAACCACTCGCCGTCACTGAACACTGACATCGTAAACCTTATCCGCGTGCTTAACGCTGGATTGTGTGACTTGGGTTTCGCTATTCACGATGCCGGACTTAAAATTTGTGGCTTCCTCCGCTATCCCGCATTGAAGCAGGTGGTCAATATCCGCTTTCAGCTTAATTTCAATGCGGTTTTCGTATACAATGATTTTCTCGATAATCAGCTCAAGATCGATTTTGTCCAGCTTATCCTTAGCAAGGATTTCATCGAATATTTCCATGGCGATGCGGTTGACTGTATGATGGCGTTTCGCTTGTTGACGGTCAGCTCGAGTTGATTTTTCAGCCCCTTGATTCTGTGCTCCAGCTCCGCTTCCATCTCGTCATAGGTTTGCTCCAGCAGCTCTTCCTTTTCCGGATGCTTCATACTGTCGCGAATGCGCTGCCGCTTGGTCGCCTTCAGTTCTTCGTAAGAGTCATCAAGCTGCCGCTGCAAAATCGTGGAGGTTTCCTCGTTGTTTTTCACCTCGGTGGTTTCATTTTTGATCGCCGCGTTGAGCTGCTCCAGCATATCGGCGGAGCTATCCTTCACCTTTTGGATGTAACGCTTGAGCAGCTCGTCCAGCAAATCCACACGTCAGCCCTTTGGCCCCCGACGGTGGTAGGTTCCGCAGGTATAAGCAGGCTTCAAATATCTCCTGCTCATCGAGAACATCGGAGTGCCGCAGTCTCCGCATACCGAAAAGCCGGAATAGACATTCTCGTATTTTTTGATGCCCCGGTAATTGCTGCTGGTGCGGTGCTTGCGTTGCTCCTGCGCCTTGGCGAAAACACGGTAGTCCACAATGGGCGTGTGGTGATTCTCAAAGATGATGTGGTCGATTTCGTCCTTTTTCATATCCGAGTCGTTAATCTTTTTGCGGGTATACTTGCCTTGGTGTAGCGTACCAATGTAAAAATCGTTCTCAAGGATGCCCTGTACGGTGACGATGTTCCATTTTTGCTTAGCTTTGAGTTTTGCTTTCCTCCCCGCGCTCTTCTTTGCGCTGACGCTCCGCCATGCGCGGCATTGGGATTTTCAATTCAATCAATGCCGCACAGATAGCCATACACCAATACTTCAAAAATGATTCGAGGTTCGACCACCGATTTTCTTCTCTGCGAAGAATAGGCGCAATACAGTTTTCTGTAATCCAGTTCCTCAAGCTGGGCGCTTAGAAGCCGTACCCGATTATCCTGCGGTATTGTAATTTCAATATTTATCGGAAACGTCAGCTGTTGATATTTCCGCTCAAATCTGTTATCCTTTAAAAGCTTTTGAGTTTGTTTCACAACTTAATTCTAAAGCAAAAAGTCGGAGCGGCCAACCCTTTTGGGATTGCTGCTCCGACTTTTTTTCAGGGTTGTTTCGCAACAGCCCCTTTCGCACCGATTTTACATTATCTATTTTTCTTCGATAAGGTAGAATAAGTTGCGCAAAATGAAAAAGGGATAAAAAAAGACAAGGTTTGCAGTCTCCGTTAGAATGAAGTCACGACACACCATTCTGAAAAGAGACAACAAACCATGTCTGAGAAAATTGTACAGTTAAATGAGGAAGTAATCAAGGGGCAAATCAAGGAATTGGTCCGCGGCAGCGTGGAAGAAACGCTCAATGGCCTTCTGGAGGCCGAAGCAGAGAAGCTGACCCAAGCCGCAAAATACGAGCGCAGCGAGGAACGGCAAGGCTATCGGAGCGGCCATTACAGCCGAAATCTCACCACGATGTCGGGCGACGTCACGCTCAATGTCCCCCGGCTCAAGGGTATTTCTTTCGAGACAGTCATCATTGAGCGATATCGCCGGCGGGAAAGCAGCGTGGAGGAAGCGCTCATCGAGATGTATCTCGCCGGCGTTTCTGTACGCCAAGTGGAGGACATCACGGAGGCGCTCTGGGGCAGCAAAGTTTCACCGGCTACGATCAGCGAGCTGAACAAGAAAGCATACGTCCATATCGAGGACTGGCGCAACCGGCCGTTACAGGGCGGATGCTATCCGTACGTCTATGTGGACGGAATCTATCTGCGCCGCAATTGGGGTGGAGAATACGAGAATGTGGCCATTCTGGTGGTGATTGCGGTCAATGAGGACGGATATCGCGAGGTTCTCGGTGCCGCCGAGGGGATGAAAGAGGATAAAGCCAGTTGGGTCAACTTTTTGCAATGGCTCAGAGGCCGCGGACTGGATGGCGTGAAGCTCATCGTCGGTGACAAATGCCAAGGGATGCTGGAGGCTGTTGGTGAAGTGTTTCCGGAGGCAAAGTATCAGCGCTGCGTGGTCCACTTCTACCGCAATATCTTTTCGGTTGTTCCCAGGTCCAAAGTCAAGCTGGTGGCTAAGATGCTCAAGGCGATCCAAGCCCAGGAGAGCAAGAAAGCGTCCAGAGAAAAGGCCAAGACGGTGGTTGCAGAACTCCGCGCCATGAAACTGAAGGAGGCCGCCAAGAAAATTGAAGGCGGTGTGGAAGAAACGCTGACCTATGCGGGTTTTCCCTCGGAGCATTGGACTCGCATCCGCACCAACAATGTCATTGAGCGACTTAACCGGGAGATCCGCCGGCGCACCCGCGTGGTGGGCTGCTTCCCGGACGGAAACTCGGCCCTCATGCTGGTCTGTGCTAGGCTCCGTCATGTTGCCGGCACCCAGTGGGGTAACAAGAAGTACATGAACATGAAGCACCTGGAGGCCGTCCTCGACGACGCTTCCATTGCCGGGTAGCTCCATTCCCTCAGAGACTGCGAACCTTTTTGCGCATAATTCTTGACACTTCCTTTTCTTCCTGCAAATTATGGGAAGAACCCGTCCGACGCATTAAGCGAAGAACGGATTCTTCGACAAGCTGTAATACTGTGCAATATAACTGTATTTCACACAGTTATATTGCAGTTAATGTATGGGGTGGAGCCGATGGTAAATAGAAAATTTGATTCAGAGGAATCGTATGTACTCGCGCTATTACCACATGTATGCGTGGGACAGAGAACGACGGACGAATAAGATGGATCGAAAAGGAACTTAAAGCGCGGACAGCTAAGGCATCAAAAGCCCGACGGGCATATAAAGCTGTGAAGATTAGCGGAGAAGAGCTACTAAAGAGGGTGATGAGCAAGTAGGGTTGAGGATGAATGTTAAATAAAAAATAGCTTGCACAGGGGGCTGTGAAGCACAATGATCTATATAGCTAAATGGCATCAATGGTTTATAATCTAAGGAGCGAATAATTATACGCGTTTTGATTAAATAACAGTATAAAAGGCCGTTGTAGACCGTTTTATTTCAGCGTCATGTGGTGCGCATAGGCAAATTCTCAAATATTCAGTCTACTTTACAAATTTCCGAATTGTGTGTAATATAATAAATATGTTTCTGGCTTTTATTCGATTAGAACAGGAGGGCTTTTTGTGCCGCAATACGACTATTTAATTGTTGGCAGTGGTATTACAGGCGCGGTATTTGCTCATGAGCTTTCTAATGAAGGCAAGCGCTGTTTAGTGATTGAAAAGCGTGGGCATATTGCGGGCAATATTTATGATGAAAATCAGGACGGCATTCTTGTCCATCGCTATGGGCCGCATATTTTTCACACATCCAAGAAAGAGATTTGGAGATATATTAATCAATTTGGTGCGTTTAATCATTTTGTTAACAATCCGATTGCTAATTACAGGGGAAAGCTTTACAATCTGCCTTTTAATATGAATACATTTTATCAATTGTGGGGAACGGTCACGCCTGAGCAAGCCATGCAACGTCTTGAAGGTGAGCGCATGGTGTATCCGCATGCACCCCGGAACCTTGAGGAGCAGGCGCTTTCCCTTGTGGGTTCCGACATTTACGAAAAGCTGATCAAAGGTTACACTGAAAAGCAATGGGGACAGGCTTGCAATAAGTTACCCGCTTTTATTATCAGACGACTTCCGTTGCGTTTTACCTATGACAACAATTATTTTAATGATCCTTATCAGGGCGTCCCTGTTACGGGATATACAGCTCTTGTAGAAAAAATGCTGCAAAATAGTGAGGTGCATCTGCATACCGATTATTTTCAGGATCGGTTGACCTTCAATAAAATAGCCAAACGCGTTATTTACACAGGCGCGATCGACCGCTATTTCGATTATGAATTTGGGCAGCTTACCTATCGTAGCTTGCGGTTTGAAAGCAGTTGCTACGATTCGCCAAACTATCAAGGTGTTGCCGTTATGAACTTTACAGACCGCGAAGCGCCGTATACCCGCAGCATTGAGCACAAGCATTTTCAGTTTGGGGAGCAGCCCCATACCATTGTCACGCGGGAATATTCTCTGGCATGGAAGCCGGGGCAGGAGCCTTATTACCCGGTAAACGATTCAAAAAACCAACGGATTTACGAATGCTATTCCCAACTGGCCGAGCGCGAAAAAAGCGTTGTATTCTGTGGGAGATTGGCGCAATACCGTTATTATAATATGGATCAGGTCATCGAAGCGGCACTTAACAGGGTAGCGGTTGAGCCTGAGCTATAGGATGGGAGAGGCACTATGCCGCTTATTTCAGTTATAATGGGGGTCTATTTTAACAAGTCCGAAGCGGCACCATTAGAGCGTGCAGTACGTTCTGTTTTAGATCAGAGCCTTAGCGACTTTGATCTGCTTATTTGTGATGACGGTTCCGATGCGTCGGCTAAAGAACTGCTTGATCGCATGGCTGAAACTGACGCGCGAATTAAGCTTGTGCGGCAGGAAGATGCTATTACGTTGCCGCAAAAGCTCAATTTATGTCTGAGCCATGCCACGGGGCGCTTTATCGCCCGGATGGACGATGACGATTTTTCGCATCCGCAGCGATTGGAGAGACAGTATGAGTATTTGGTAAGGCATCCTGAAATTTCCTTTGTAGGTTGCAACGTTAACCGGATTTTTAATACGGATACGATTATACCGGCTATTTTCCCGGAGTTTCCGCAGCCGCAAGATTTTCTTTTTGTAATGCCGTATATTCATCCAACATTACTTTTTCGCCGTGAGGTGTTGGAAGCGGCAGGCGGCTATTCTGAGAAAAAGCATTGTCTGCTTTGCGAGGATTATGATCTGCTTCTACGCCTTTATCATCTGGGCTTTAAGGGATCAAATTTGCAGGCGCTTTTGTTTGATTACTCCATGGTCGGGGTGGAAGAAAAGCGCAGGAACTATCGTTTTCGTATCAACGAGGCAACGGTTCGGTTTATTTGGTTTAGGCGCTTGGGCATGTTGCCGCAGGCCTTGCCCTATGTCGTCAAGCCGTTGGCCGTTGGACTGCTGCCGTTGTCGTTGCTCAATTATCTGCGACAAAAAAGGGAGGCTCGAAAAAGGAGGGATCTTTTGTGACAGCTGCTACTATTTTGACAATTGCGGTGCCGACATTTAATATGGCACAGTGGTTGGATAAGAATTTGACCACCTATTGTGATGAGAGACTGTTTGACCGCTTAGAGGTTCTTTGCCTTAACAATGCCTCCGAGGATTCCTCCAGACAGGTTATAGAAAGCTATGTGTCAAAATACCCAAGAATTTTTCGGCTGATCGATCGGGATAGCCGTGGCTATGGATCTTCTATCAATCAGGCTCTGGCGCAGGCGCAAGGGCGGTACTTTCGTATTGTTGATGCCGACGACTGGGTAAACACGTCTGCACTGATCGATTTTTTAGATGTGCTTGAAGGCTGCGAGGCTGATGTTGTTCTGACCGACTACCAGATTGTCAATATGCAAAACGGTGAAATGATGCCTGTACGGGCTTTACAGCAGGGTGTTGCTTATAATGTGGTCACTGAATCCTTTAGCGGCCCGTTAAAAACGCTACCGAGTATTCACAACACGTCTTATCGAACCGGGCTGCTTCGTTCCTCGGGTTTTTACATGCAAGACAAGATGTTTTTTGTTGATGAGGAATATGTTGTTCTGCCTTACTTGCAGGCTAAAAGTGTAGTTTATTACGATTTTGATATTTATCGATATCAGGTGGCAAATCCGGCGCAGAGCACATCGCCCCAAAACAGAGCAAAATATCATGATCATCGCGAGCGGGTGCTGCGCCGCCTGATACCAGCTTATTATAAGGCACAACAGGATGGCGCGGACCAAAATGCGTTGGATTACTGTTTTGAGCGTATTAAAAGAGGCGCGGGAGATCATTTTACAACCTTGTATATGTATGTGGAAGACCGGAATGAAGGATGCCGGCTTGCCGCGCTTTGGCGGACTTATTTGCAAACTCAAGCGCCCGCGTATTGGCTGGCGGTACGTAAAAAAGCATACTGTCTGGCTATACTGAACCGGTTTAGGGTTGGGCTTGCACAATACAAAAAGCTTAAAAGAATAGGAGCCAAGCGGTTAGGCGCTTCGTAAAAATTTCATGGAGCAGGAATCTATTACAGTCAGCGTGTTGATGCTTTCGTATAACCATGCGCACTATATCCGTCAGGCGCTTAACAGCATTCTGACGCAACAGACTGACTTTCAGTTTGAAATCTTGGTGGGTGACGACGCTTCTCAGGACGGCACGGCACAGATTATTTCTGATACGGCTCAAAATGAGCCTCAGCTTCACCCCGTTTTAAGGCCACGGAATATAGGGGCCACCAGAAATCTATATAACTTACAAATGCGGGCACGCGGCGCATACCTTGCTTATCTTGAAGGTGACGATTACTGGTGCGACACGCACAAACTACAAAAACAGGTGGATTTTCTCATGGCACATCCCAACTACATTGGCTGCACTCACAGGTGCAGAATGGTGGACGAACTGGGGGAACCGCATAAAAGTCAGTATCTGAGCTGGATATCCCAAAAGGAGCGGTACACACTTGAGGATTTCCATGGCTTTGTGTTACCGGGGCATGCGAGCACATTGATGCACCGCAATATTTTTTTGAATTCCGACGGTGCTTACGAAGCGATTATAACGATGCATCCGCTTATCGGTGACCGTTCCCTGAGCTTGTTGCTCGCCTCTCAAGGCGCGGTTTACCAACTATCCGATATAATGAGTTGCTATCGCTTCTCGCATACAGCAGAAGGGAGAAATGCAACGGCGGTCGCTTATACACATAATACCAACCGGATTCGTGAAGATTATGACTACACGAAAAAACTGGAGGCCTATGCTTTCCAGATGTTGGGAGTGGACGGTGGTTTTTCAGCGCATAAGAAGTCACTTTTTGTCAGCGCTGTTTGGGCGGCATTCAAGCATCCGAACACGGAGAGCTTTCAGATAGCAGCTCAAATTTTGCGAGAGGGTCAGCCGTTTGATTACCTTTTTGCGCTGCCGGCCGGCGCGCTTCATAAATTAAGAGAAAAACATAAGCAAGGGAGTTGATTATATGCATGAACCAATACCGGTTACCCGTTCCTCTATGCCACCCATGGAGGAATATATCAAGGCGATTGCGCCTGTGTGGGAGAGCCGCTGGCTAACCAACATGGGCAGCTGCCATCAACAACTGGAGCGGTCGCTGTGCGAATTTTTAAAGGTGCCTTATATGGCGCTTTTTACAAACGGGCATCTGGCGCTTGAGGTGGCTCTGGCTTCTATGGAGTTGACAGGAGAAGTGATCACGACGCCGTTCACCTTTGCCTCCACCACGCAGGCAATTGTTCAAAACGGACTGACACCGGTGTTCTGCGATATTTCTTCGCAGGATTTTACCATGGATGCCGCCAAAATAGAGGCGCTTATTACGCCGAAAACCTCGGCGATTTTGCCGGTGCACGTATATGGTAATCCATGTGCGGTCAAGGAAATTGAAGACATTGCGCAGAGGCACGGTTTAAAGGTGATTTATGATGCGGCCCATGCCTTTGGTGAGGAGCTGGACGGAACGGGTATTGGGTGCTTTGGCGATTTGTCAATGTTCAGCTTTCATGCTACCAAAGTGTTTCATACCATTGAGGGTGGCGGTCTGGTCTGCCACGATGAAGTGGCCATGAAAAAGATTTCGGCCCTAAAAAACTTTGGACAGTATACGGCCGAGGATGTAGGAGAGGTTGGTGGCAACGCTAAGATGAACGAATTTCAGGCGGCGATGGGATTGTGCAATCTGCGGTATGTTGAGGCGCAGATTGCAAGGCGTGCGCAGGTTGTCGCGCGTTACCGTGAGATGCTTGGCGGTGTATCCGGAATTTACCTTTGCCCCGAACGACCGGATGTCAAGTCAAATTGCGCTTATTTCCCGATGACCATCGACCCTGTGGCCTTTGGAGAGGACAGGGACGCTTTATGTGAACGTTTACAGAGTAAAAACATTTTTCCAAGAAAATATTTTTACCCGCTTACAAGCCACTTCCGCTGCTATCAAGGCAGGTTTCCCCTGCAAAGCACGCCAGTGGCAGAGATGATGACCGAAAGGGTTCTGACGCTCCCACTTTATTCGGACATGACGACGGATGACGCGGAATATATTTGCGGCGCAATTTTGGAGGGAAAGAGATGAAGGGCATTATTTTGGCCGGCGGAAGAGGCACGCGTCTTTACCCGATGACACTTGCGGTTTCCAAACAGCTGTTGCCGATTTACGACAAACCACTGATCTACTATCCGCTTTCGGTGCTGCTGCTGGCGGGTATCCGGGAAATTTTGCTTATTTCCACACCGGAGGACATTCATAATTATCAACGCCTTTTGGGGGATGGCGCCCGAATCGGGGTCTCGATTGAATATAAGGTGCAGGAGCAGCCCCGTGGGTTGGCGGAGGCGTTTATTCTCGGTGAGGAATTCATTGCGGGAGATCAGGTCTGCCTGATTTTGGGGGATAATGTTTTTTATGGGCAGGATTTTACAGCGATGCTCAGACGCGCTCAAACGGAGCTGTCCGGCGCGACTATATTCGGCTATCCGGTCAAAAATCCGACTAATTTTGGCGTGGTGGCTTTTGACGCGAATTTTAATGTGCAGTCCATTGAAGAAAAACCGAAGAAGCCAAAGTCGCATTTTGCGGTTCCGGGACTGTATTTTTATGATAATAGCGTGGTGGAAATAGCGAAGAGTATTGCGCCTTCCACCCGCGGTGAGCTTGAGATTACGGCGGTAAACGATGTCTACTTGCAGCGGGGCGAACTCCAAGTTGTATTGCTGGGTCGCGGCATAGCTTGGCTGGATACCGGTACGCCCGAAGGTATGCTGCAGGCGGCCGAATATGTCGAAGCAGTGCAGGCGCGGCAAGGATTCTATATTTCTTGTATTGAAGAAATTGCATGGCGGCGCGGTTTTATTACGACAGAGCAGCTGCATCGACTGGGAGAAGCGTTGCATATGACCGATTATGGGCAGTATTTACTTTCACTGAAAGACTAAATATACGGGAGCAGGTTGTGAAATGAGTGATCCTACCACGGATGTACGACGAAAGGTACCAGATACCAGCTATGCGGTGGAGGCAGCACGAAACTTTGAGGAAGACGACGACAAGCCGACCTTAACCGAACAGAAAATTCTTGACAACGACGACACAATGGTGACCGTCGTATGCATTACCTATAAGCATGAGGAATACATTGCACAGGCACTGGACAGCTTTCTCATGCAAAAGACTGATTTTAAATTCAAGGTGTTTGTCGGCGAGGACTGCGGACCCGACCGGACAGCGGATATTGTCAAGGAATACGCAGCGAAATACCCCGATATTATCGTACCCTTTATTCGGGAAGAAAATATGGGGGCCCAGCGTAACCTGATTGACATGTGCCAGCGCGCCACCAGTCCTTATATTGCCTTTTGCGAGGGCGACGACTATTGGACCGATGAATATAAGCTGCAAAAACAGATCGATTATATGGAGGAACATAAACAACATCGAGCGTGTTTTTGCAATACTGAAATTGTAGCAGATGAAACTTGGTATTTAAATAGTTATTATATTAGTGATAAGGAAGGTCGCAAATTAATTCCGCATGGGATACCTAATATGGATAGAAACAGAGTATCTTGGAATGCGAATTCTTATATTATGTGGGGACCTGCACACACATCCTCCATGCTGTTTAGATGGAATTATGACTTGCCGATTCCAGAGACCTATTATATCCGGGATTCTGGAGATCATTCCATTATGATGATGCAAATGGGTAAGGGTACAATTGGATTTTTATTTGATGTAATGTCAGCTTATCGGCGCAGTGAAGCTGGCGTTACCATGTTTAAAAACAAAGATGATCATTTTTTTAGAACAAGAATTAATTGGATTAATGTGCTGGAGGATTTAAAACTTTTTTTTGTAACGAATTATAATGGTTATTGCAAAACTTCTATAGAAAACCGTATCAAACTAGAAAGCGCTAACTATCTTCAAACATTGATTAAACTAGATAGAACGGATCTTATTGCAGAATTTTTCCAGTTGTTTCCTGAGTCTGCTAAAATTTCATTAAATGCTTATCTTTCTTTTTATCGAGACAGTCGGGCACTGACGTCTGTTTACGGTTGGGATGGTTATCGAATGGCGGTGCGCAACCGATATTTTCGGCGTGTGGTAAAACCGCTGGTGCGCATGGCTTTGAGGATTAAAAAGAAGAAGGACTTTCTGAAGGGCAAGCTAAAAAACATATTGTCCTTTTGGTATTATTGGAGATACACAATTACCCCGAAAAAGAAAAACGTATGGGCCTTCTCCGCATTTTCTAAGCGTGGGTATATGGATAATGTCAAATATTTATATGAATACGTATTAGCGCATCATCCGGAAATACAGGCAGTCTGGATGACACTGGACAAAGGGGTTTATAAACAACTGCAATCGGAAAACAAGCCAGTTGTTATGATGAGGACGCCGGAATGCCGAAAAATTCTTTCCCATGCAAAGCTTGCCTTTACCGACCATTATAGGATGTCAGACTATGACGCCTTTTCCGGGCTCAATGACAGAACTAAGATTGTACAGCTGTGGCATGGTGTGGGACTTAAGGCTATTGGTGATTTGAAAAATACAAATATAGCCGGTGTAATGTTGAGTAACGACATATTGCCATCGGCTGCGGATAATATTTTGAAAATAATTTATAAAAAAATTAAATATTTTCGTCATGCGTATTATAGAGAACTTTTTGAGCACTATTTTATGTTGGCTTGCCCTGGCCCTGAACGGATTGAGCAGGTGGCAAAACCGCTGCATATTCCGCTTGAAAATTGTTTTATGTCTGGCCATCCGCGCAATGTGTTTTTGCATCAAATATTGCCCGCCACAGATGCTGTACATATCTTATATGCGCCGACCTATCGTTGGAACGCGATTAAGGAACAGCAGCTAGTACAGAAAATAATAGATTCCGCTGATGTTATTCAAACGTGTATGGAGAAGGTGAACGGTTCTTTAACCATTCGCCTGCATCCGCATACATGGCGTAATTATAATGTGCAGCTTAATGATTTGTCGCAGCGTTATGACAGAATTTTTTCGGATAACGATGCGGATATTTATCAGACATTGGGAAAATATCGGATCCTTATCTCAGACTATTCGTCTATTGCGTATGATTTTATCTTGTTGAATCGCCCTGTTGTTTTCTTCAATTATGATTTTGAGGATTTTATAGAAAAAGAATGTACCCTTAATTATGAGTATGACAGCTATTCTCCAGGAGCTCAGACAAAATCTTGGGAGCAGACACTAGCCGCCATTGAGGCGTATATTGCAAATCCTGAAAAGGATAGCGAGTGGCGCTGCCGGGTGCGGGATGAATTTTATGATATGACGGTAAATGATCAGGATAACTCTAGGAGAATTGTAGAGGAATTGAAAAGACGATTGGGTATGATATAATATAGGGGGACTTTTAAATTGAATGTCGCCATTGTTTTTGCCGGTGGTACCGGTCAACGCATGAGGAATACGGCCCGCCCAAAACAATTTTTAGAGCTGTATGGCAAGCCTATCATCATTTATACATTAGAAATATTTCAATCACATCCTGACATTGATGCAATCATCGTGCCGTGTGTGGATGGGTGGCATGACCACTTGCGTGATATGGCCCGAAAATTTGGCATTACCAAGCTATTAAAAATTGTACCTGGAGGCAAGACTTCTCAGGAGTCCAAGCTTTCTGCCCTGCGTACGTTAAAGGATATTTGTTCTGACCGTGATATCATTCTTATGCATGACGCGGTTCGCCCACTAATTACGCCACAAGTTATCAGCGATAACATTACCAGCGTCAAAACTTTTGGCAGTGCCATTACCGTAGATCCTTTTACTGAAACAGGTATTATAAGCAGCGACGGTAAAACAGTAGAAACCACGATCGAGCGACAGAGGCTTTATATTGCCAAGGCGCCACAAAGCTTTTATTACTGTGATGTGCTTGCTGCGCATGAAGCTGCCGTGGACATGCCCGATTTAACGACGATCGATACGTGCACCATTATGACGACATTAGGGAAGCAACTGCATTTTGTTCCCTGTGATCGGTGTAATATTAAAATTACAACGCCCGAAGATTACTATATATTTAAGGCTATTTATGATTTGCGGGAAAGCCAGGATGTCTTGGGCATCTGAAATGGTTCGATCAACAAAGAGGCAGACCGTTGGGTAAGGAGTAGACTATGTGGATTGAAAATGACACGTTTAGAGAAGATCTTGAGAGAATCTGTGATTCAGCATATCTCCCTTGGGCAGAGTTTGCAGGTAAAACAGTTTTCATCACCGGCGCGACCGGGCTTATTGGGTATACTGCAGCGAGCGCATTTATGTTTTATGCTTTACGTAGCGGTTGTCGGATTGACGTTTTGCTGCTCGTACGTGACGAAGAGCGGGCGCGGCGGCTGTTTAAAGGTCAGATGAATGATGGCTGCAATTGCCGATTTATAGAAGGAAGCTTGGAGAAAATGCCATCTGTTCCTTCTCCCGTCGATTATATCATCCATTGTGCGTGTCCGACAGACAGCGCTTTTTTTACGACGAATCCAACCGAAACCATATGCAGTATTTTCATTGGAACCCGTAACGTTTTGGCGCTTGCAAGAGACAAAAAAGCATCGGGAATGGTATATTTATCAAGCATGGAGGTTTATGGCCAGATAAAATGCCGAGAAAAACTGGGGGAACAGGACTTAGGCTATATTAATCCCTTGTCGGTGCGCAGCAGCTATTCCGAGGGAAAGCGTATGGCTGAAAATTTATGCTGCGCCTATGCGCACCAATATGACGTGCCAGTGACAATCGTCCGTCTTGCGCAAACCTTTGGGCCGGGCGTCAAGAGTACGGACAGCCGTGTGTTTGCTTATATGGCTCGGTGCGCTCTTGCCTGTCAGGATATTCACTTGAAAACCAGCGGGTTAAAAGAAAATATGTATCTGTATACCATGGATGCAGTATCAGCTATATTGCTGCTTTTGCTGAGGGGCACCCGAGGCGACGCCTATAATGCGGCTAACGAGAGCACCTATTGTTCGATTAAAGATATGGCGCGAACAGTATTGGATACATTAGGCGCACCATCGGCAAAGGTCTGCACCAATGTTGGCGGAGACAATCAGGGACTTTATCGCCCTGAAGGATATTTAAATTTAAATGTTGAAAAACTAAAAGCGCTGGGGTGGCGGCCCATGGTTAATTTGCCGGAAATGTATCTTAGAATGGTTAAAACTTTTTCCAACACAGAAAGCTGAGAACAATAGAGATGAAACAGGTAAGAATCTTAATTTTTCCTTGCGGCTCCGAGGTGGGTCTGGAACTGCATCAAGCGTTAAAGGATATTTCTTTTATTACGCTAATCGGCGCTTCCAGCGTACCCGACCACGGCCAATATGTGTTTGAGCATTATTGCGGGGGATTGCCTTTTGTGCAGGCGCCTGACTTTTTAGAGCGCTTTAATGCGCTGCTCAAAGCGCAGCATATAGACTTCATTTACCCTGCCATGGACGAAGTGCTGGATGTACTGTCGGCTAACCGTGAACAGCTTGCCACACCGCTTATCGCACCCTGCCATGAGACTGTACATATCTGCCGCAGCAAGGCCAGAACTTATGCACACCTCAATGGCCTTGACTTTGTTCCTAAAGTCTATAACAGTCCCGATCAGGTAACCCGTTTTCCTGTGATCATAAAGCCGGAGGAGAGCTACGGTTCCAAAGGATTTTACATTTTACAGACTCTCGAGGCGTTACGCCAGCAATTGGCCGAGAGCAAAACGGCGAATGTAATTTGCGAATATCTTCAAGGTGAGGAATATACTGTTGATTGCTTTACAAATCGGCATGGTGTGCTACAATATACGAGCTGCCGAAACCGTAACCGCATCCGCAACGGCATTAGCGTTAATTCCCGTCTGCAGCCACCTGATGAAAAGATTGGTGAAATTGCCCAGCAGATATCGGCGCGTATCCCGATGCGGGGCGCGTGGTTTTTTCAGCTTAAACGCGATGAAGACGGCAATTGCAAGCTCCTTGAAGTTGCGACGCGCGTTGCGGGAACCATGTGTATCCAACGGGCGGTTGGCGTAAATCTGCCTTTATTGAGTGTGTTTGACATGATGAATTATGATGTGGCGGTCACACCTCAGCTTGATACGGTAGAGGTGGATCGTGCGCTGTATAATGCCTACCACCTTCCAATAGAGTTTGACGAGGTTTATCTTGATTTTGACGATACGGTCATTGTGCATGATAAGGTTAATTTAAATCTGATGCGCTACCTTTATCAATGCGTCAATAAAAATATCCCTGTCAAGCTGTTGACCAAGCATGATTATGACATTAACATAACGCTCAAGCGTTATAAAATTGCGCCTGAACTGTTTGATGAGATCATTCATACAGACCGTGCACAACGTAAGTGTGATTTTATCCGGCCCGGTAAAAGAGCTTTGTTTATCGACGATTCTTTCGCCGAAAGGAAGCAGATGCAAGAGGCGCACGGAATGGTGACATTGGGTGTGGACGCGGTGGAAGCTTTGCTGGATTACCGGCAGTAGATCTATTTTTTTGGGGGGCTGAAAATTGAAGTCTGTCCTTATTACCGGCGGAGCCGGGTTTATAGGTTCCAACTTTATTCACTACATGCTGGATAAGCATCAACATGTTCGCTTGGTCAACCTCGACGCGCTGACCTATGCGGGTAATCTTGAGAACTTAGCCTCAGTTGCGGGGAATACCCGCTATACCTTCGTCAAAGGCGATGTCCGTGACCGGGTGCTGGTGGACAAGCTTTTTGCGGAATATGGGTTTGATACGGTTGTTAACTTTGCGGCTGAAAGCCATGTTGACCGCAGCATCACCGAGCCGGAGCTGTTTTTGACCACTAATATTATCGGTACTCAAACGCTGCTTGATGCTGCTAAGCACTGTTGGAGTGATGAGCCCAATAACAAATATTGCCGCACATACCGGCAGGGTGTACGCTTTTTACAGGTTTCAACCGATGAGGTCTACGGTACGCTGGGCAAGACGGGTTTTTTTGCCGAGACGACGCCGCTGGCGCCCAACAGTCCTTATTCGGCGTCTAAGGCGTCGGCCGATATGATTGTACGGGCCTACCACGAAACCTATGGCATGCCGGTGAATATCACCCGCTGCTCGAATAACTATGGCCCTTATCAGTTTCCTGAAAAACTGATTCCGCTGATGATTCATAATTGTACCCAAAATCGAGCCCTACCGGTTTACGGCGACGGTATGCAGATACGTGACTGGTTGTACGTCAAAGATCATTGCAGTGCTATCGATACGGTGTTACGTAAAGGGAATATAGGCGAGGTATATAATGTCGGGGGAAACAATGAGCGAGCCAACATTGAGATTGTTCGTCTCATTCTAGCGAGCATGGGTAAGGAAGAATCGCTGATTGAACATGTTCAGGATCGGCCAGGCCATGACCGGCGTTATGCTATTGACAATACCAAAATTACGACCGAATTAGGTTGGTCGCCAAGTTACACCTTTGATACTGGAATTGCTCAAACAATTGACTGGTATTTCAGTCATGTCGATTGGATGGCTCATGTAACCTCGGGCGATTATTTGGGCTATTATGAAAAAATGTATCGATAATAGCGAAAATGCGAGGATAATCAATGATACAAAAGTTAATTAGACACCATTTCTTATTTGAAGAACTGGTCAAACGCGATTTTAAAAAGAAATATAAACGGACGGTACTCGGCATGTTGTGGAGCATCATTTCACCACTGTTGACGCTCGCGGTAATAGCTGCAGTTTTTACGCAGTTTTTCGGGCGTAGTACCCCACATTATGTAATTTATGTTTTTTGCGGGAATCTGATATATTCTTACTTTAATGATGCTACGACTGGCGGCATGCGCTCTTTGATGGCCAATGCCGTTATTTTTACAAAGGTAGACGTACCTAAATATATGTTCCTGCTTTCAAGAAACGTACAGGCCTTTATTAATTTTTTGTTGACATTAGTTGTGTTTTTACTGTTTGTTGCCTTTGATCCGGGACTGCCGTTCCGGTGGTCCTTTTTGTTGCTGATTTACCCGATTGTCTGTCTGACACTCTTTAATATCGGTGTCGGCATGGTCTTATCTGCGTTTTATGTTTTTTTTCGTGACATTGAATATCTTTATAGCGTCTTCACTATGTTGCTGATGTATCTTTCGGCTATTTTCTACAATATAGAAGCGTACACGCTCAAGGTTCAGTATCTTTTTTACGCCAATCCGGTTTATGTCTATATTCGCTATTTTCGTAAAATTGTTATTGAAAATGATATTCCTGAAGTGAGTTTTCATCTACTTTGCGCCTTTTATGCACTGTTGATGCTGGGTATCGGCTGCTGGATGTACAAAAAGTACAACCACAAATTTTTGTACTATGTCTGAGGAGGCACCGTATGATTTTAGAATTAAACGATGTCGCCATTCGGTATATTACCGGCGATTTTAAAGAAATCGGCCTTAAAGAATTTGTCATGCGCAAGCTTAAACACAATTATACCGTTAAGGAATTTTGGGCGGTGGATGGCGTAAGCTTTTCTATTGAGCGTGGCGATATGCTGGGCATCATTGGGACAAACGGCGCGGGTAAATCCACATTGCTTAAGGCAATTTCCGGAATTATGGAGCCGACACAGGGTAGAGTTAGGCGCGAGGGCACTATTGCCGCGCTACTTGAGCTGGCCAGCGGTTTTGATGGGGACCTGACCGTTAAAGAAAACGCCTATCTGCGTGGCGCAATGCTCGGCTATACCCGCAAGTTTATGGATGAAACCTATAGGGACATTCTCGCGTTTTCAGAACTTGAGGAATATGAGGATCGTCCCTTTAAGCAGCTATCCTCTGGCATGAAATCTCGTTTAGCGTTTTCTATTGCTTCAATGGTGAAGCCAGATATTCTTATTCTGGATGAGGTGCTTTCGGTTGGAGACGGTGCTTTTCGCAAAAAGAGTGAAGCAAAGATGAGGGAGATTATTGGTGGTGGTGCGACAACCATTTTGGTTTCGCATTCGCTACAACAGGTTCAAGAACTGTGCAATAAAGTATTGTGGTTGCATAAGGGAAAACAAATTGCCTTTGGGGAAACCACCCCCATCTGTGACCGTTATCAAAGCTTTTTAGATGGGAATTTAAAATTGTGAAAAACCTTTCGACCACATCCGGATATTCGTTTGAAGCAATTTTTCGTACACCTTAAAAAGCGTAGCCTATTTCCCCTATTATTTAAAATATACAATAGCAAAAGTAGGCTGTTATGGCGAACCACCAAATAGTAAATTCATTCATTCTCTATGTATCCGGGAGCACTCATTGTCATGCCGCTTTTCTGATTTTCCTTCCGCGCAAGCTCCGCTTTAGTCGCTACCCTTCTGTTGTGTAGCAGCAGCTCCCCAGTCAGGCATCTCAGTTTCGGCTTACCTGAAAGAAACAGCCACCTTGTATTTATTTTTAGCCTGATATTGACGGTAGTAATCGGTAATGCTTTCCATAACCGCCGCGTTCTGCTGCTTCTGATTTGTCAGCCATATTTCAACGATTTTATTCTGACGGTCAATCTCAATTTTCAATAAGCTCGCACCCTTTCATCCAGACTCTTCCGAATAGTTGCGCAGCATATGCCACTTTACCACAAATGCGGCACATATTCCTGCTCCTGCTCGCTCTGTAGCCTGTGCCCTGTGCGAGCTTTTTCAGCGCTTCCCGCTGGCGTTGCTTGCTGTCCGTCCATGTGGGAGGCGCAAGGGGAAGCGGCACATCGACCGCACGTTCTAAGAACCCGTACTCAAAAGCGTTTCAATAAAATAGAAATATGAGAAAGGATGACTATAGCGGCAGCGGAAAGAGTTCGTATTTCGTAATCTTTTGAGAGCCTGCGGGAATGGCTCATCCAACCGAAAGTACGTTCAACCCGCCAACGTTTCGGAAGGATCTGCCACTCATTCGGCTTGATTCGGTCAGAAATATCGATCTTCAGGCCAAACTCAGACACCGCGGCAACGAACGTTTTGCGGTATCCCGCATCGGCGCATACACCTTTAAGGGTCGGATGGCTTTCAAGAGCCTTCCTTAGCACCTTGCCTCCCGCAACAGTGTCATGAACATTGGCGGCATGAACAACCACGGCAAGCAAATGTCCCATAATATCCGTTACGATGTGCCGCTTTCGCCCTTTCGTTTTTTTCCTCCGTCAATGCCACGTTCATCGGCGGCCCCGGTCGTTTTCATGCTTTGAGAATCAATCAAGGCGTAGCCTGGCGTTTCGCTCCGGCTGGCAGAAACACGAGATGCTTTTATTCGGCCAGTATTTCATCCCATAAGCCCTTAATGCGGGCACGTCGGTAAAAATTCCAGACGGTCGTGTATGGAGGAAAATCGTGAGGAAGTTGCCGCCATTGACATCCGGTTTTCACCACATATAAAACGCCATTCATCAACTCGCGTTTACTGTGCTTACACAGATGTTTCCCTCGGTTTTCACCTTCAAAGAAGCTACGGATTTTTTCCCGTTGGCTGTCTGTTAAGTCACTTGGATACCCCATCTTGCACCTCCGATATATTCCTGTTGATTATATCGGAAGTTTTGGGCATTTATTGAGTACTGGTTCTAACTATTATAAATTTCAATAATTTGTTTTTTGACGGAATTTAAATTGTATTTTTGGGGAGCATATTTCCAGAAATGCAAGGCTTCAGAATCTAAAGTATAATGAATAATTTTTTCGGTGAGTTCCTGTTCAGTGCGAAATAGAAACTCTTTTTTGTTTTCAACCAAATCCCTGTGACCTTTGATATCGCTAATAAGTACTGGCAGTCCACAAGCCATTGCTTCCATAACATTGAAAGGTAAACCTTCTATTTTACTGGAAGAAACGGCAGCATCACACAACGGATAAAGATTCTCCATGTTCTGTACGTGACCAAGAAAATGAATTCGATCTTCCATATAGAGTTCCTTAGTCAGTTCAATACATTGCTTAAGCAGTGTGCCAGTACCTGCTAATAGTAAATGTGCATTAGGAGCATAAGGAACGGCTTTCGCAAAAGCACGGATTAGACACTCTTGATTTTTTCGTTTAGAAAATTCAGCGGCGTAGATGAATAGAAAGTCCTTTTCACCAAATCCGAGTGCTTGGCGCCCTGCAATTCTTTTTTCGATAGACATGGGCTGAAATCGGGAGGAATCAAATCCAATGCCATGAATAAAATGAAGATATTCTTTATAGAGGTGATGGTTCTGCGCGATTTCATAATCCTCTTGATTCATTACCATAAGGACATCGGTGACATGTGCACAGATTTTTTCCGGTAAAAGATAGACCCATTTTTTGAGTCCGTCATTTTCATTGAATAAGTAGCCATGTATCGTACAGAAAACCTTTGACCGATTTCGCAGCAGTGAAATTGCTGCCCGTACCACAGCGCTGGCGAGTGCTGTATGGGTGCTGACAAACTCAAAGTGTTGTTCCTTTAAAAGCTTTCTTGCCAGGAAGATCGCTTCTACATTTTGAAGACTGAGTAGGCTTTTGGCAAACGGTAAGGCAACAACGTGATCAGCATAAGGAATGGAACCCTCTTCATTGGCTGCGACCCAGACTTCGTAGCCCTGGTCGTGAAATGCTTTCAGATAGGGTAAGTGAAAATTTTGAATATGAGATAAAGTAGATGCACAGTATAGAATTTTCCTCAATGGATCTTCCTCCTGTTTTTCATTCCTTTTTATTGTATCGTTTTCTCGGCGAAAACGCAATTGCATCATGCAGAGTCAGCGGCTGGATGGATTAGAAAATTACAACTTGATCTGGCAAAACAATATGGAATAACAGGAAGGGGAGGATGCCGATCGGCATCCTCCCTGATTTTTATTCGGAATATTAGGTTAGTCCACAATAATGCTTTCACCCGTCATTTCGGCCGGCTGCGGCAGGCCGAGAATTTTGAGCATAGTGGGAGCAATATCGGCGAGCTTGCCGTTTTCGCGCAGCTTGCACGGATAGCCGACAATGCAGAACGGAACAGGATTTGTGGTGTGAGCGGTAAAGGGTGAACTGTCCTCTTCGTACATCTTTTCAGCGTTGCCGTGGTCCGCGGTGATGATCGCGGTACCGTGCATGCGCTCGATCGCGTCGATCACGCGGCCGACGCAGGTATCAACGGCCTCTACCGCGGCTTTGGCTGCATCGAATATTCCGGTATGTCCTACCATGTCGCAGTTGGCGTAGTTGAGAATAATCACATCGTACATGCCGCTGTCGATTTTCTCTACCAGAGCGTCGGTCACGGCGTATGCGCTCATTTCAGGCTGCAGATCATAGGTGGCAACCTTCGGGGAATGAATCAGTACACGGTCCTCGCCAGGATATACTGTTTCTACGCCGCCGTTAAAGAAGAAGGTTACATGCGCGTATTTTTCTGTTTCGGCAATGCGCAGCTGGGTCATGCCCAGATTCGAAAGGTATTCCCCCAGCGTGTTCTTCAGGCTCTGAGGATGGAACGCGACGTCCACGTTCGGCATGGTCGCATCATATTGCGTCATGCAGACGTAGGTCAGCGGGAAGAAGCTCTTGGCGCGCTCAAAGCCGGTAAAATCGGGGTCGACAAACGCGCGGGTCAGTTCTCTGGCACGGTCGGGGCGGAAATTGAAGAAAATCACGGAATCGTCGGCGGAAATCCGGCCTTCAGGCCCGCAGACGACCGGCACGACAAATTCGTCGGTCACGCCATCCTCATACGACTTCGCAACAGCGGCCACAGGATCGGGATTCTGCACGCCTTCGCCCAGCACCATCGCGTTGTACGCTTTGGAGACACGCTCCCAGCGGTTGTCGCGGTCCATCGCATAGTAGCGCCCGGCCACTGTTGCGATTTCGCCCACGCCGATTTCCCGCATTTTCGCAAGGCAATCCTCCACAAATCCTTTGCCGGAGGAAGGGGGAACATCGCGGCCGTCCAGCAGCGCGTGAACGTATACTTTGGAAAGACCATTCTGCTTTGCCATTTCGAGAAGCGCGTACAGATGGCCATTGTGGCTGTGCACGCCGCCGTCAGAGAGCAGGCCGATCAGGTGCAGCGCCGTACCCTTGGCTTTCGCGGCCGCCACTGCCTTGATGAGAGCAGGATTCTTATAAAAATCGCCGTCCTCGATTTCCTTTGTGATGCGGGTCAGTTCCTGATAAACGATGCGTCCCGCGCCGATGTTGGTATGGCCAACCTCGGAATTACCCATCTGCCCGTTTGGCAGGCCGACATTCAGGCCCGAGGCGCCGATCTGGGTGAGGGGATTTTCGCGGAAGAGACGGTCCAGATTCGGTTTTTTGGCGGCCATGATGGCGTTGCCATATTCGGGAGCGATGCCAAAGCCGTCCAAAATCATTAAGATCAGAGGTTTTTTCATAACAGTTCTCCTTTGCGATACAGTTGGGGTCAGCCCTCAGAAGCCGCGCGGACAATTTCCGCAAAGTCCGCGGCTTTCAGCGAAGCGCCGCCGATCAGGCCGCCGTCCACGTCGCCCTGCGCCAGCAGCTCCGCGGCGTTTTTGGCGTTCATGGAACCGCCGTACTGAATGGTGAAGGCGTCGGCTGTCTGTTTGTCGTAGAGCGCGGCGATCACGCTGCGGATGGCCCTACAGACCTCTCCCGCCTGCGCGGAGGTAGCGGTACGGCCTGTGCCGATGGCCCAGATGGGTTCGTAAGCAATGATGACGCGGGTGAGCTCTTCCTTCGTTACGCCCAGCAAAGCGATTTTTGTCTGGAGTGCGACCAATTCCTCCGTGATGCCCTGCTCGCGCTGCTCAAGTGTTTCGCCGACGCACAGGATCACAGAAAGTCCGGCATCAAGCGCGGCGCGGATTCTTTGATTGACGGTCTGGTCGGTTTCGCCGAAATAGGTGCGGCGCTCGCTGTGCCCGATGATGACATAAGAAACGCCGATGAAGGTAAGCATGTTCGCTGCGATCTCTCCGGTAAAGGCGCCGCTTTCTTCCCAGTGGCAGTTCTGCGCACCGATTTTGATGTTTGTGCCTTTCGCGGCTTCGACTGCCGCGGGAAGATCGATAAACGGAACGCAGGCGACGACCTCGCACGCTGCGTCCTTGACCAGCGGGGCAACCTCAGCCAGCAGCGCTTTGGTTTCCTCGGGATTTTTATTCATCTTCCAGTTGCCGGCAATAACAGCTTTTCTCAATTCTTTATTCATAGGATTTTCTTCCTTTCTATCGGTACTGGGACGATCCCCAGAAATGGAAAGATGGGGAAGCCCCGGTCAAAAAAAGGGCAGACTTCCGCCTGCCCTTTCACATCCTCAGTTTTTATCGTTCAGGCAGGCAATGCCGGGCAGTTCCAGGCCCTCCAGAAATTCCAGAGACGCGCCGCCGCCGGTGGAGATATGAGTCATTTTATCCGCAAAGCCAAGCTGCTCCACGGCCGCTGCGGAATCGCCGCCGCCGATGATGGAAACCGCGCCGCTTTCGGCAACGGCTTTCGCCACCGCCACTGTACCGGCCGCAAAGTTTTTCCATTCGCTGACGCCCATCGGCCCGTTCCATACAACCGTTCCCGCACCCTTCAGGGCAGAGGTGAACAGCTCCTGCGTTTTCGGCCCAATGTCAAGGCCCATCCAGCCGTCCGGAATCTGGTCGGAATCGGCGACATGATGGTTCGCGTTTTCGTCGTATTTGTCGGCAACCACGTTATCCAGCGGAATCAGGAATTTTACATTCTTTTCCTTGGCCTTTGCCATCATTTCCTGTGCAAGGTCCAGCTTGTCGTCCTCGCAGATGGAGGTGCCGATGGAATAACCCAGTGCTTTCATGAAGGTGTAGGCCATGCCGCCGCCGATGATCAGTGTATCCACCTTGTCCAGCAGGTTGCTGATCACGCCGATTTTATCCGAAACCTTCGCGCCGCCCAGAATCGCAATAAAGGGGCGCTTCGGGTTCGCCAGAGCGTTGCCCATGACGGTGATTTCCTTCTGAATCAAATAGCCGCATACGGCAGGCAGGTAAGCTGCCACGCCTGCGGTGGAAGCGTGTGCGCGGTGCGCGGTACCGAACGCGTCGTTGACGTAGATCTCTGCCAGAGAGGCCAGCGCCTTCGAGAATTCCGGATCATTTTTTTCTTCTTCTTTATGGAAGCGCACGTTTTCCAGAAGAGCGACTTCGCCTTCCTTTAAAGAGGCACAAATCGCTTTGGCGCTGTCGCCGATCACGTCCTTCGCCATCTGCACGGGCTGGCCGAGCACCTTCGAAAGGTATTCCGCCACGGGAGCCAAAGAGTATTTGGGGTTGAATTCACCCTTCGGGCGGCCCAGGTGAGAGCAGAGGATGACCTTTGCGTGATGATCGATCAGGTAGCGGATGGTTTTGAGCGCTTCATCGATGCGCTTGGGGTCTGAAATGTTTCCCTCACCGTCAAAAGGAACGTTAAAGTCGCAGCGGACCAAAACGCGTTTGCCCGCAACATCAATATCTTCCACACTCTTTTTGTTCAGATAGTTCATAAGCTGCACTCCTTATTGTTATGATATATGGATTTGCTTTTCAGCAGATTGCTGATTTCTTTCCCCGCCGCGGGCGGGAGAAGAAATCGTTGTTTTTAATAGAGTCCTTTCAAAGCAACTTGGCTATTATAATGATTCTGATTCGGCTGTATGGAATTTGCCAATCAATATTGTTAAATTATTAATTATCCGATCCCATTTTATCCTATTTTTGCCGTCTTTTCAAGTGCGCGAATCGATATAAATTCGATTTGCGAAAAAAATTACCATGTAAAGCTGCGCGGGTGACCAATGCGGGTCAAACGGGGGTAATCCCATTGACGCAGCGCCTCGTATACGCCGATCGCCACCGCGTTGGAAAGGTTCAGGCTGCGCGCCTCTTCCAGCATGGGGATACGCACGACGGAATCAGGGTTTTTCTGCAGCAGTTCCTCCGGCAGTCCGGCGGTCTCTTTGCCAAACACCAGGTAGCTGTTGTCCGGGTAAGAAACCTGTGTGTGGGTGCGCGGCGCCTTTGTTGAAAAATAGAAAAAATCCCCGGTATTTTGTTTGAAAAAATCGGACAAAGTAGCATAGTAACGAATATCGAGCAAATGCCAGTAATCCAGCCCGGCGCGTTTGAGTTTTTTATCGTCGATGGTAAAACCCATCGGCCCCACTAAATGCAGGGTAGCTCCGGTTGCGGCGCAGGTGCGCGCCACGTTGCCTGTATTCTGGGGAATTTCCGGTTCTACCATAACAATGTTCAGGGTCGCCATGATTCGGGGTATCCTTTCGAGTTTAGTTTGGGAATAATTGTCGTTTATCATACCAATCATAATCCAAGCGGGGCAAAAAGTCCATCTATAAATTGCAAATCTGCAGTTAAAAAATGAAAAGCCGTGTCGCTTCTGCCGCGGGCCGGAGAGATAACGAATGATTTACAGCAGGGCAGAAAACCGATCAATAAATTGTAAATCATTCGGAAAAGATAAAGTATGAAAATTGGTTTTGCCATAATCTTTCTGATTATCTATGGAATCTGGAGGGAATAAATAATGTCGGGTCTGAAAATGATCTACACCATATGGAGGGTATGCGATATGTATAACGAAACAAAGGGATTTGTAAAGGGCATAAGTGCGGGGCTGGTAGCCGGCCTGGCGGTAGCCAGCGTCAGCAGCAAAGCGATGAAAAGCAACCGTCAGCTCAAGCGTACCGCTGGCAAGGCGATGCGCAAAGTGAATGGTGTGCTGGACAACATGGAGTATATGTTCAAATAAACATGGCCCAGGCACGGCTGCCGTAAAACGGATGTGAAATTTCGCACCGTTTTACGGCAGCTTTCGTTTTAGGGAAAATCTGCAAAAAACCGGCACGATTCCCTTGCCAAAGACTTTTGAATCAGATAAACTACTGAATAGAAGATGCTCCCGCCGTGGGTGGGAGAAAGAACGCAGATTTATATCAGATCAGGCGGCCCAGCCTTGGGAGGATTTCGAGCCATGCGAGTTTCGGAGCAGGAGATACTGACGATTTATAAGAAAGGATACAGCGCCCTTACTTCGCTGCATGGGGCGTTGTTTCAGGCGCGCCGCGATTTTTTCCAGGGCAAAGTACATAAGGTGAAAGGGCGTATTTCAGACCATGAGGACGGAATGCAGGTGCAGGTGCGCTATGCGGTCTCTCCGGGCGGCTTTGTCTGGGAGAAGCACAGCGATCACCGCCTGACAGAACAGGCAAGTTCCATACCGGGCGGCTGGGCCCTTTCTTTTTATAATGAAAACGGTGGCGTGCGCAGCCGCATGGAATACGACAAGGAGCATCACCTGCAGCGTGTGGAGTATTATGCACCCGACAGTGAAGTGCAGGAGTCTCTTTCCATGATAGCGGAGCATTCCGACGAGCTGATGTGGACGCACAGGCAAGAAAACGGAGAGCAAATCAAAACCGTTCTGCGTGCCTGCCCGATTCAAATGGGCACAGCAGAGCAAGCGATGATCGATTCCGAAGCAGGCGAGCCGCAGATTCTCGCAGCGCGGCTGGACGGCGATTTCTGCTATTGCACGGAGGAGGAATACCGTCAGCGTACGGAGCTGCAGGATCGTCTGAGCAGCGGCGTGATTCCATCCATTCCCGTGTTTGTACCGGACAAGCCTTCACCCGAACCGATGGCCGCACAGAAAGAAGAGCGCGTGGAGGAAGAAGAGTCTCCTCTGATTTTACCGCAGCCGCAGGAGATCACGGTTCCTGATTTAATGGAGCAGATTCAGAAAATGGAAGAGAATCTGTGTGTGATCCGGGGGCATCTATGCGCCGAATCGGAAAAAATGCAGAATTTTCCAAAAAAAGAATCCACCCAGCCGGATGTTCCTGAACCGGTTTGCGAACCGTTTTCGGAACAGCCCGAGGAGTGCGCTCCTGTCCGCTATACGGTGGCAAAGCGTGGGGCAGACGGCGCCATCCGCGCGCCGGGCTTTTATTCCGGTACGCATCCTGTACTGCCGGAAGCCGCTGAGGAAATCCCGCGCGCGGTACAGTCGATCGTCATCAGCCAGACGGAGCGCTACCGCTATTTCGGCGAGCTGCTGGATGGTCTGCGCCACGGCCGGGGCCGCACGGAAATGCCAGACGGCAAAACCGCGTACGAGGGCACCTATTCCCGCGGCCGGCGTGACGGCCTGGGCGCTTACTATTATAAAACAGGCCGGCTGTGCTATGCGGGCGCATGGCGAAACGATCGCCGGGAGGGAGTCGGAGTCGGCTTTCGACCGGATGGCAGCAGCCTTTACGCGGGCACATGGCGGAACGATCGCCCCAGCGGTTCCGGTGCGGTGATTGGCCCGGACGGCTCTGTTTGCTACGCGGGTTCGATTGAAAACGGCCGGCGCCACGGCGTGGGGGCCAGCTTCCGCACCAAAGACGGCACCCTGCTGGTCGCCCGGTGGCAAAACGGCACTCCCAGCGGCGACGTCACGCTGTTTGACGCCGAGGGCCGCATTTGCTATACCGGCCAATGGCAAAACGGAGCGCGCCACGGAATTGGCACCTCTTATCTGCCCAACGGGCAAATGCAAATAGAGTTTACCGGCAGGTGGCAAAACGGCGAACCTATTTCGGGGGTCTATTATGAAGACGGCCTGCCCGCGCGTGTGCTTTCACCAGAAAAATCCCAAGAAAGCGATGGAAAGAAAAAAGACAGAAAAATGTAATAATTCATAAATTGTTAACATTTCGTCTATGAATTGGACATAACTGATTTTACCAAGGAAAATCCTGAGAAATCCAGGCGTACCAAGGCTTCGCGGGTTGTTAAAATTTCAAAAAAAGGCAAAAATGTCCTTGACAATCTGTCCCGCATCCCTTATAATTCAACTAAACATATAAGCGGTATGGCTGTGTGTTTCTTACGAAACCTTGTTATTTCCGCTTGTCCCGGGGGGCGAAACCTGGGGCTGCCATGTATGTTTACGTTTCATAAGCACAACGCAAATACGCACAAACAAAACAAATTTTTAAGGAGGACTAAAAAGGATGAACAAAACCAAAAGCAAAGTTTTGTCACTGATCCTGGCTTCCGCCATGATCGTGTCGAGCTTTTCTTCCCTGAACTTTGCATCCGCTGCTACCAGAACCGAAACCGGTATTGTTACCATTTCCGGGGACGATGAGATTTATCTGGTCAGCGATCCGGACAAAGCGAGTAAGTACATTGACATTGAAGACTTCATTGGTACCGGCACGGTTGAAACCTATGATAAGGAATCTACCAGTGGCGCAGAGGTTGTCAAAATTACTCACGTTTCTGGCGATAAGCTGCTGAAGTTTGATGATGAAACCATTTCCGTGAAATCTGATGTTTCCGGTAAAGAAGTCATCAATGTACGCTGGGAAGCGGACGGCGAGCGTGACGACAAAGATGTTACCGTAAAGGCTGACAAGGACATCACCATTTACACGAATGTAATCGATGAATTGTTCCTTGGTGAAGCAGGTGCTAGCAGTTTGACAGGAACTGGCGCTGAAAAGCCTGGCGACGTCAAAACTGCTGCTGTGAATGAGCAGTACCTCAATATTGGTGTCTACAATGCCATTCAGGCGGATTCCACCAAAAAGGTATATGCTGCAGATGCTACTGCGGATAACCTTTTGGCGAACTATGAGGAGGCCGACCTTAACACATTAGGGTATTTCAGTGCTGGCAGTGCCGTTGAAGGCATGATCAGCTTGGAAAAGGATAAGATCTTTAAGAAAGACTCTATTGCCGTTGATGCGACGACTTCGAACATTATTAAGCTGAAAACAAGCTTTGTAGGAGACGCTGATAAGGATGATGTTGATCTGGCGGATACCGGTAAGGCTGTTTTGAAGATCAAGCTCGGCGATAAAAATGATCTTCCCAATGAGAAGAAGAAGGATGTCACCGTTTCTGTCGATAAGAAGTGGAACGCTGATATTGATCTTACCACAGGTGAAAAGGCAGCCACCACTCAGGCATGGGAGATTAACAAGCGTTCTGGTAAGACCTATATTGCTCCTAAGAGCACAAATCTTGACTGGGACGATAAGGACGACTGGAATGAGCATAAGGACGACAACAACATTAATGTAGTCGGTAGCTATGATACAATCGTTGCTGACAAAGAAATTAGTGTTTTGGGCGGTTCTGTGGGCAATCTCGAATCCAAAGCCAGCATCAGTGTAGAAGGTGGTACCACCGGCACTCTGAAGGCTCCGATCGTTGAAGTAGAAGGCGGTACTACTGGTCTGATTAAAGACAAGGCCACTACTGTTAATATTTCCGGCGGTAAGGTTTCCGAAATCGCTGCGAAAGACAGTGACAGCACTCCTTCCACGGTTACCATTACTGGCGGTGAGATCACCGGCAATGTATTTGGTAACAAGGTTTCTATCGATGCGGATGATGATGATATCAACACCGTAATCGGTGGAAAGGTAACTGCTGATTCTGATGATGCTGATGCACTTACGATTGATGCGAGCAGCGATGCTACTGTTACCATTAAGGGCGCAGTAACAAGCAAGGGCGAAAGCACCATTCTGATTTCTGGCGAGAATGTAACGCTGAATACAGTTGATGGTGATTACAGCAATGACATCAGCTTTGAAGATTTTACAGGCACCATTAAATCTTTGGTTAACACGAATGACGATGTCAATCTGTCAGAGGAATCCGTAGTTGTTTTGACCAGCGGCGTTTTGACTGCGAATACCGTTGATGTGGAAGAGGATTCCAAGATTACGGTTGCCCAGGCTAACGTTGAGAGCATCAGCGGCGAAGGAACCTTTGCCTTCCCGGCTGGCAAACTGTTTGTTGAAGACGGCATTGACAGCGATACAATTCTCGTGATCACTGATGGTCTGGTAGTTGGCGCAACTGCTTTCACCTCTTATGAGGATGCGGTCGATGGTTCCGACCTGAACACCCTCGGTTATACTTTGGAGACAAAATCTGCTTCCAGCACAACCGAAAAGCACGTGATTAAGTCTATCCAGTTTGCTGGTGTACAGTTCGATAAGACTGATCTGACCATTGCAAAGGGCTATTCCGATACCCTGACTGTTGCAAACTATCCCACCGGCACCGCTCTGCCGGCTGGCTACTCCATTGAGTGGGACGTAGACGTAAATGATGATTACATCACCGTAACCACCGAAGGTAATGTAGCTACTGTAAAGGCTGTTGACTACAGCACTGACCGTGCGGTTGATAACCAGGGCAAAATTACAGCTACTGTTGTTGATGCTGATGGCTATGAGGTTGAAGAGCTTCTCACCGCTTCCATCAATGTAACTGCTGTTGCTGTTCCTGCTTCCGTTGTAACTCTGGATACCACTAAGCCGGTTACTGTTGGAACCAACGCTGTGTACCAGTATATCGCGAAGTCCTCCACTGGCGCGGTTATGAGCGCTGCTTCTTCCGATACTCAGATCGCAACTGTTGAGCTGTTCAACGCTGCTGATCCCCGCGGCTACAAGTTCCAGGTTAAGGGTGTTGCTGAGGGTACCGCTACCATCACCACAACTGATGCTAACGGCGCTACTGCTACTCTGACTGTGAACGTAGTTAAGGTAAATGGCACTCTGAAGGCTGATACCACCACTTACACCTTTGCTCCTGGCAAAGTGTACGATGTGAAATTCTCCACCACCGGCACAACTGCTGTTCCGGTTGTTACCGTAAATGGTAAGGTTGTTTCCATCGCTCCCCGTGGCAACGGCGTATACAGAGTAACAGCTCAGAACCCCGGCACTGCTTTTGTAGTGGCTACTGTTGGTAACACCCATGTATCCGTTAAGTTTGTTGTCGCCAATGGCGCAGCTTCTGTCGGTGTAAAGGGCAACAACGTTTCCACCCTGAAGTAATTAAGGGTTCATAACGAACTGAATAATTTCTGTTAGCTGTATTTGCGTGGCGGCGGTTTGGACTTCATCTTCCAGACCGCCGCTTTGTGCGTATCTGCGCGAAACGTGACAAAATGAGGGACACGGCAACTGCCGTGTCCCTTTCCTTTTTGTTTGCGGATTGTATTTCAATCTATGTTTTGTAAGGTTTCATCGAGTTTATCAGACAGAAACTAACTTGGCGCCGGGATAATACCATTCTAAGATTTGCTTGTAGTTGGAGCCATGCTGGGCCATATATTCCGCCCCGGCCTGGCTCATGCCCACTCCATGGCCGTAGCCTTTGACAGAAAAAGTAAATTTATCGTTAGCATAAGTGATTGTGTAATTCGCGGAGCGCAGGCCGAATGCCGTGCGAACCTCGCCGCCCTTCACGGTTTTGCCGCCAAGCGTTTGATTCGTTACAGAGCCGGATGCTGTTCGTTCCGCCTTGCCAAACCATTTGGAAGGGTCGCCGTTCAAAGAGATGCCCCATTGCTTCTGCGATGCCTGCTGCACCTGCTGAGGGGCTAACGTGACGGTGGTACTGTAACCACTCGCGTATAGATCACCGGGGCTTGCAACCGGCACCAGATAGCTGTAATCGCCGCCCCAGATATCTTTGGCAGCTTCCGTATTGCCGGAAGAGATGGCGTAATACGTCGCGCAGATCAATTGACCATCGTCTTGCAACGTCTGCCCGTAAACCGCGTCCGCGACCTTTCCAAGTGTCTGGTAGTAGGTATCGAATTTGCTGCCCCAGCGCTTCTGCATTTCTGCTTTAGTGGTGTAGAGCTTCCAGCCGGAAATGTCCGCCGAAAAATCTGCGCCTTTCAAAGAGGCGTCCGGTTTCTCTCTTTGCTGCGCTCTTAGGCGGCTATAATAGGTGTAGGCGCTTACCGCCTGCGCCTTTAGGGCTTCGATCGGGCTCTCGGGAGACATCTCTGTTACGACAGCCCCGTAAAGGAATTCTTTGTCGTCAACGGTCAGCACCTCACCGGTAGGCTCATCCAGTATCTTAAAAACGGCGGCTGTCTGTGTGCTTTGTGGCGGGCCGGTCGCAGACTGCGGTGCGGACTGGCTGCTTTCCGCCGCAGAAGACGCGGGAGGCCCGGACTCTTTGTCCGGTATCTTTGCGCCCAGCGCGATTAGGGGGATCAGCAGCAGCAGTAAGAATAAAATCATACACCATGCGGTTTTTCCTTTCATACGGGCTCCTTTCCCCGCAAAGCAGTCACTTGTATTGACTTTGCGGGATGCGTGATATAAAATGGGTCATAGGTTTAAAAGACTGCCAAAACGGGGGACATCGCTGCGCGACCGCCGAACAAGATGAGAAAGGGCCAGAAAGCATGATGAAGAGAATGTGGATCGTATTTGCGGTCGCATGTATTTTGGCGATACCGGTTCGCCTGTATCAGCTGATGAACTTTGTAGACAGTAAAACGGGATTTTTTACGGATGGGAACGTAACAGCGGGGATTGTATCTGCTGCGCTGATTTTGGGCTGTGCGGCGATTCTGCTGCTGTCGCACCGCGAAAAGTCCATTTCATTTACCTTTGGGGATTTGTCCGGATTTCCGGCTGTGATTTTCGGCGGACTCAGCGGCGCCGCTCTGCTGATTTATTCGCTGCACCAATTGATGCTGGTTGCCGCCGGGCGCGACACCTGGTACGATGACACGCTGGAGCAGCTGCCGATCTGGGTGCAGCACCCGGGTCTTTATGGGGCGCTGGCACTGCTCGGGGCACTGGCAGCCATCAATTTTCTGGTGCTTACCTGGGGCCTGGCCGTGGGAAAAAATCCCTATACCGCATTGCCGGCCAGCGCGCTGATCGTGCCGCTGTGGTCCTGCCTCGATTTAACGGTGATGTTTGTCAGGTACACCGAAGTGGTCAACACGATCGAGAGCCTGTATTCCATGTTTATGGTGATCTTTTTGCTCCTATGCCTGTTTGCCCAGTCTCGATTTTGGGCGGGCGTGGATGACCTGCGCAGCCGCAGACTGATGATTTCTGCCGGTATGTGCTATGGTCTGCTGGCACTGACCGTTACGGTGCCCAATCTTTTGATGTACGCTATGGGTCGGGGAGCGTTCTGCTCCATGAGTATGGAGAGCAGCGTTTTGTATTTGGTGGTCGCACTGTTTTTGCTCGCGCTGAGTGTAAAATTGGCATGTGCGGGGAATGCTGATGCCAGATATGAAAAAAAGAGTTTTAATTAGTTAAATTTTTCCCAAAGTCTTGTAATATTCCCAGAAATCATATAAAATAATGGAAAGACAAGGAAAGCTTTAAATCGATTTTAGGAGGTTGTACTATGTCTATTAAAATTGGCATCAACGGATTTGGCCGCATTGGCCGTCTGGTCTTCCGTGCGGCGGTTGCCCAGCCGGATGTATTCGAGATCGTCGGGATCAACGATCCCTTTATCGACCTGAATTACATGGTGTATATGGTAAAGTATGACACGATGCACGGCAGATTCGAGGGCGAAATCGGTACCCAGGATGGCAAGCTGCTGGTAAACGGCAAAGCGATCAACGTTCACGCGGAGAAAGACCCTGCAAATATTCCGTGGGGTGCTGACGGCGCAGAGTATGTGGTGGAATCCACCGGTGTGTTCGCGACGAAAGAAAAGGCTTCGGCACATATTGCTGCAGGCGCAAAGAAAGTTGTTATTTCCGCCCCTGCCAAAGATGATACCCCCACTTTTGTGTGCGGCGTCAACCTCGATGTCTATACCTCCGATATGACGGTTGTTTCCAACGCGTCCTGCACTACCAACTGCCTGGCTCCGCTGGTGAAGGTCATCAACGATAAGTTCGGCGTTGCAGAGGGCCTGATGACGACGGTTCACTCCACTACAGCAACCCAGAAGACCGTAGACGGTCCCTCCGCGAAAGACTGGAGAGGCGGCAGAGCGGCTTCCGGAAATATCATTCCTTCTTCCACGGGCGCGGCGAAGGCTGCGACTCTGGTGATCCCTGAGCTGAAGGGCCGCCTGACCGGTATGTCCTTCCGCGTTCCCACCCTCGATGTGTCTGTGGTTGACCTGACCTGCCGTTTGGAGAAATCCGCCACATACGAAGAGATCTGCACGGCGATCAAGGAAGCCTCCGAAAACGAGATGAAGGGCATTCTGGGCTATACCGAGGATGCAGTTGTTTCCTCCGATTTCTTGGGCGATCCCCGTACCTCCATTTTCGATGCGGAAGCGGGCATCATGCTCAACCCGAACTTTGTCAAGCTGGTTTCCTGGTACGACAACGAGTGGGGCTACAGCAACAAGGTGCTGGATTTGATTTCCCACATGTTCAGTGTTGATCATAAATAAAAACCGCATGGCTAAGCCAAATTCTGATACTACAACAGAATATCGGTGATTGTGTTTTGTTTCTTCTGGTGCGATAAAATCCGCTGAATTGAAACAACGATACAAAAATAGAACCGTTCCTTTTTAGGTTAGTTGTCTAATCTGAAAGGAGCGGTTTTTTATGTTGTTAGAAGAGTTATTAAAGGAGTTTCGGTTCAATTGTGAGTGCAGGAGGCTATCGGCAAAGACAGTCGAGAATTACGAGAAACAAATTTGCTATCTGATTGAATTCCTCAAACAAGAGTATCAGGTGACGGAATTAGAAGCCGTAAAAACAAATCAAATTAAGGCATTCATGATGTTAAAGTATGAAGCGGGATGCAAGCCCGGGTATATTAACGACTTATTAAAGGCGTTTAAGGTGTTTTTCAGGTATGCCGTGGATGAGGGCTATACCAAAATTTTAGTAACTGAAAAAGTCAAGAACATGAAGCATCCTAAAACAGTGATTCGTACCTTTGACAAACAGGAGATTCGTCGCATGCTGGGATGTTATCATGGCAATGATTTTCAAAGCATCCGTAACATAACAATTTTAATACTGTTCTTTGATACGGGAATCCGCTTGAATGAACTGATACAGCTTAAAGACAGCGATATTCACAGCGACTATCTTTTGATTCATGGCAAAGGAGATAAAGAACGGATTGTGCCGAAAAGTGCGGTTGTGTCAAAATGGCTGGAAAAATACCGCCGAGTCAGAAACCACTACTTTGAATCAGATGTGTTTGAAAGTGTTTTTGTATCCCGCTATAAGCATCAGTTATCTAAGAGCATCGTTGAAAAGATCGTCAAGGACGCAGGTAAATACGCAGAGGTAAGAAGTGATATTCGCATATCGCCCCACACATTACGGCATACATTTTGCCAACAACAATTGAAGAATGGTCTTGATATTTACAGTCTGTCCCGCATTATGGGGCATGAATCGATATCCATTACACAACGATATTTGGAAGGGATTCGAGATAGAGATATTCTTGATACTGCAAAAAACACCAGCACTATTATGAATTTGTAGTGTCGTAAAACTACAAATCGTAGTCTGTAATTGTTACAACAGTAGTGCTATGGTATAAATGGTGATACAAATGGAAGGTAAATTTATCATTCATCCCAAAATCCCAATATCCAGTCAATCGTCAGTGATTTCATTGCGTCTGTCAGATTTGATTATAGATAAGCTTGAAGTCATTGCGTGCAAATCTGGCCATTCAAGAAACGAAATTATTTCAATGTGTATAGAATATGCGCTGAATAATTTAGAAATCAAAGAGGAAACGATTGAGGAGGATAAGTAATTGGAAGGTATTAGAAAAGGGATTGTGGCATTCTCTTGCATTTTGTTGTTGGCGTCGGCTGTCTGCTTCTGGAAAGGCTTTGATTACAAGAACAACTATTATCAAAGCGAGCATTATTCTTCTTTGGACAAATATGCGTATGTTGGAGGGGATGCTTACAACTACATAATCAACGGAACTTATTTCACTGGCTTTATGGTTCTTGGTTCCTCTGCGGCGCTTGGGGCAATCATGCTGATCTCTGTGTGGCTCATTATATGCCCTAAAGATGACGATTCAGAGGTAGCCTTAGCGGGAGGACTTTCAGCCGTAGAAGAGGAAAAGGCTTAACTGTTTTGAACTGACTGTTCAAAATCTTATATGAAGCGAAGCGGGGTATGAAAAATGAAAAAAGCTCTTTTGGCAATTCTACTTGTAATTTCAACAGCATTCTCTTTTACGGCCTGTGGTGAACAAGTTCAGGAAAATGTCAGTGCGGTTTTCAGCAATATTGCAAGTTCTTCTGTTAGTCAAGTTAGTGTTATGACTGATGAGGAATTGTGTGATACCGTTGAAGCTATGTTTTCAAAAACTGATTTGGACTGTGTAACCGAAGTAAGAGAACAAGATGGTAAAAGGATTTTAGTTGTTACGGTTACTACCGTATTAAATGACAATGGATATTTTGACAATGTTGAAAATTGGAGTAGTAGCAAAAAACAATTAATACGAAAAGCATCAAATTGGGACAATACCATCTCTACTGTATCCGAAATAAATAAAGGTATAGCAATAATGTCTAAATTAGCAAATGTAGATCACTCTGTACTTCTGACCGTAGAAAAAGGTAGCAATACGAAGTATCTTGGTTTTGTAGATGATAAACTGATGTATGATTTTTTGAGTTAAGCATTATGAATTATTCGAAATTATACCGACTATAATTATAGTCGGTATAATTTTTTGCCATAAAAGAAAAACAAAGCGTGTCAAAAGGCTCATTTGGCGTTACGGCATAGCTCTGTATGACAATAGGCTGTTTCAATTCTAATTCTTCTTTTTTAGGTTTACACCCTTTGAACCCTTTGCGCCCTATGGCCCTGTATTGCCTACAAGCACCTGCAAGCTATCAATGAGGTGTAGAGAGGAAAGATTATAGTGACCATTCTATGCCGCTGGAGCGGCTCACAAGGCGAAATTAAAGATGATATTCATATTATAATATGAATAATTCATAAAATAATAATATTTTTTTGTTGAACTTGACAAATTGGGGCTTTGGTGATATAATAAGCGCACAACATCAAATAAGTCATACAGAACACATCTTATCGTTTATGAAGAGATGTGTTTTTAATTCATAAAATCCAAAAATAAAAGAAATTAATTTAATAGGCACACATAGTAGAGCTTACACAGTAAGCATACGGAAAATGAACTTAATTCAAAAGGGGTAATTTGAATGACTGTAGCAGATAAGATAGGGAATGAGTATAAAAAATGGAAGCCCCGCAATATCTATTTGATAAATGCTGGAACAGGACAAGGCAAAAGTTATTTTGTAACGAATCAACTCTATCAGCATGCAGAAGAAAATAATAAGAAAATTCTTTTGATTTGCAATAGAACAATATTGAAAGAACAGGTTGATGAAGCCATAAATGAGAAAAAGATTGATACATTGATGTATCAAAAATTGGAGTATCATAATAGACGGCATAATTTACAATATGAGTTAAAAGGTGATATAGTTCCCGTGTTAAACGAATATGATTATGTCGTTTTGGACGAAGCGCATTATATTTATTCAGATAGTCCATTTAACAGATATACTGATGTTATTCAAAAGGCTTTAGAGGATTGCAAAGCTGTTATTGTCATGTTGTCAGCTACACCACATTTAATCAAAAAAGATTATGAAAATAGGATAAAAAAGGAATATATAATTAAATCTGATTATTCATATTTGGTTATTGAATAAAATTCCAGATGGTGAAAAAGCCATTGTCTTTGCTAACAATAAGGAAAGACTTAAAAATTTGAATGAGAAATATTCGACTTGTTCTTATTTTGTTGATTCAGAAACTAAGTTCTCAAATAAAAGTACGAGGGAATTATCTACACCTGTTCAGCAAATTGTTAAGAATGAAAAATTTGACAAGAAGTTTCTATTTTGTACTAAGGTGTTAGATAATGGAGTGAATATTAAAGATACAAGTCTAAAGCATATATTTATAGAAATGGATGATTTAATAGAGTTTGTTCAGTGTCTTGGGAGAAAAAGAATTTGTGATGAAAATGACAAAATCACATTGTATTTCTACAACTATACAGCACATATTGAACAGTCAAAATATCAAGATCAGAAGAAAGATTATGAAGTATATTTGGATCATGGTAATTTTTCTCGCAAAGATTTTGCTGATAAATATAATCGAGCAAAGTCATTGCCTTATTTCTTAGAAAATGGATATGAAATTATTAGACCTGCACTTGTACATTTTTTAGACAGATTCAATTTCCTGAAAGAAATTGCAAGTAAAGAAATATACTTTTGGGATGAAATCAGAAAAATGCTTAAAATGCCTAAAAAGAAAATCGTAAAAATTCATGCCGCGACACCAAATGAGGTCTTAAAAGAATATTTATCAGACCGTAAGGGAAAAAGGCTTTTTTCACAAGAGAAGGAAGAATTGGTAAAAATATTCAACATTCGAAAAGACGATAGGTTAATAAATGATTTAGAGCAATTAAATACCTATTTATCTGTTAATTCTATTCCCTTCCATATTGTGAGCGGCAGAGAAAGCGCTGATAATGGGAATAGAGATATGAGATATTGGTTGATCGAGTAAAATTTGATCACACGGTGGCGCACAAATATATAAGTGTTTTATTTCTGAAAATTAATTTTTAGATGCTCCTCTTTATAATACAAAGGATGAGCTTTGGAGAAGGAAAAACATATTTAGTTTATAGGTATAATTGTGCGCCAAGACTTGACATGAAATTGAAAATTGTCTATCTCACAGGAGTGTCTCGTCTATAAAAAAATGTTTTTGCTCACTTCGTGAGAAACCATAAAGAAAATTATATATTGATTTGTCTTTGTATTTACGGATTAACCTTTCGAAGAAAGAAAGGCGAAGCCGCCTAACATTTCTTTGGAAATGAACAGTTTCGTAATTATAAACCTATATGAAGATTAATCATGCCCATTTGGTAAGGTTGTATTGATCCTGTAATAATGAAAATGTGAAGAAGTTCCTTAATATGCAACAGAATTGACGGTGATTAAAATCCTATTTAAAATGATAGTGATTCCTATGGTCACTCATCGTGCCTATAGTCATGAAAAGTGTAGGAAAATTTTACGATGCAAAGAAAAGCAAATCAATTTTCTTTTACGGCTTTATCTTGATTTTGGAAACATTTTAACAAACTACAGGTTTGTAAATCTGTCGATAAATTATGTCAACTTAAGCTGAAAGAAAAAATGCGGGGCTTTTACAAAATACCAATTCATGTTTTATGGATTACGTCCTATAGCTGGTGGGCATCTGCATATAAATAATTTTTCAACGATATGCGATATACCCCTCCTGTCTTGTTTCTCAAATCATGCTATGATTTATTTGTAAATTAGATGAAATAGCGATTCACTTTGTTATGATAACCATATGTACCTATAAAATAAAGTGAAAAGCAATAAGAAAGTGTTATTTAGAACGTTTATTATTGAATAATAAGATATTATTTGGTACAATTAGGCAATGGTAGAATAAATGCCTTTTCTTTTTTATCATAATATAGAATGGCATGTGACATATTAATTCAAAATAATTAAGTAATGGGTCATAGTACGCATAGTTATGCTTAGGGGGTAAAGAATGGACAACAGCATTGTTTCTTTTGAAGAAAATTATATTTTTCGAAACAACAGATCTATTACCTCCAATAGCGATATTGCGCTAACAGAGTTTGTTGCCAATGCTTGGGACGCAGGTGCCCACAATGTTGATATCACTATCCCATATGAAGAGCATGAAAAAATAGTCGTTGAGGATGATGGAACAGGAATGACGGATGAAGAGTTCCATAATAGATGGATGACTTTGAATTATGATCGTCAGAAACGTCAAGGAAAAGAAGTGGATTTTCCTGCGGATGTTAAAAGTTCAAAAAGAATTGCATATGGCCGAAATGGGATAGGACGTCACGGTATGCTCTGTTTTTCAGACAGTTATACTGTTGAGACTTGGAAAGGTGGGAAATGTAATACATACGATATAGTTGTAGCCCAAGGTGATGCCCCTTTCAAAATAATTAAACATACTACAAATGATAGACTTGGACATGGAACAAAAATAAGTGCCTTTGTGAGCAGGCGCCTACCAGATGCAATTGCAATGACAGATATATTATCTGCACGATTTTTATATGATCCAAAATTTGTTATAAAAATTAATGGCGAATTCATTGATCTATCCCAACACAAAGGTATTGTTTTTTCAAAAGAATTCGCGACACCAACGAAAGCAACTCTATTAATGACTGTTATTGATTCGGAGAAAACAGCTTCAAAATCACAGCAACACGGTATAGCATTTTGGATTTCTGGTCGTTTAGTTGGACAGCCTTCATGGACATATGGGAAAACAACTTTTCTTGACGGCAGGTTAAAAGAAGCAAAACGATATACTATCATTATAAAATCTGATGATTTGATTGATGATGTTCTCCCTGATTGGAGTGGGTTTGTTAATTCAACCAATATGGAAAGTGTTTATCGCTGTATAAAATCTGAGGTTGATGAATTTATCAAGACAGTGATGAAAGACCATCTTAGCGAAGTTCGTCTGGATGTCATACGGGATGTAAGGGATGAATTGGAAACTTTGAATGTTTCTGGTCAGCGAAATATATCAGCATTTATTGAAAAAATAACTGATGAGAACCCGATAATTACACCAGACTACCTTCACAGCGCTGTAGAAGCAATGATTTCTATTGAAAAAGCCAAAAAGGGAGAATTGCTCCTTAGCCAATTAGGACAAATGACTCCAGACCAAATTGATAAGCTAACAGACATATTAAGCACATGGGATGTCGATGACATCGCGACAGTAATTGGTGAAATTGATAAGCGTATTGTAGTTATTGAGGCTATTCAGCGCATATATAACGACAAGACAACAGAAGAACTACACACACTTCATCCACTAATACTTAATGCAAGATGGTTGTTTGGTGCACAGTTTGATTCTCCAATGTTTGTATCAAATTCGACATTAACTACCGTTGTTAAAGGCTTGTTTAAAGACGAAGATTACGACTTGGATGCAATAAGCAATCCAAAACGTAGACCAGATATTATCTGTCTTAAACAATATTCGTTAAAAGCAGTATGCACTGATAGAATAGACCCGGATGCTGGCGAGATAATGAAACCCGACCAAATTTTGATTGTAGAAGTGAAGCGCGGTGGATTTGAAATCTCTGATGAAGAAGTAAACCAAGTGGAATATTATGTTCGACAAATCCGAAAGTCTGCTGTATTGCATAGCTCAGCGACCATCGATGCATATGTTGTCGGCGCAAAACTTGGAGATATAGATACCGAAAAAATTACATCAAGTGGAAGAATCCATACCGTTACTTATGGCCAATTAGTTGATACTGCAAGCAGAAAATTGTTTAGGCTTAGAGATCGACTGAAAGAGCATTATGACGCATTAGGACAAGAAAGTATTGTTGAACAGGCACTTAAGGAAACAAAGCAATTGAAAATCGATGTTGATTCCGAATAAAAATAGGAGGATTTATAAGTATGAGAATCGATCATGGTGATGCAATTGAATTGGAAAGTATTGTTAGAAAGGTTTTTTCATGTGACCGTGCTGGTATGGGTGGATATATTGATGCTGACCACTTTGAATCAGCACCGTTCGATGCCGCTTTAATTGCACTTGCGCCATTGTGGGAAAGAGCCGATTTTCATGAGATTGAAGATTTTTTGTTTAAGTGGGAAGAGTCATTGCGCAGTGGAAATGGTAGAAATATTAATATTGTTTCATATATCAACGAACTCGAAAATCTTGTTACTACCCTCATGCAACGCTAAATTGCAATTATGTTTAAACCGAATAGAATCATGTCGTAGCATAGCAAAACTCAGACCTGATTTTATAGAGAGAATACACACTTCTATAAAAATACATTAAAAAATTCATTCACAGTTTTATAGTCATTTAAATTGAGAACCGGCTCAAGATGTGATAAAATAGAAGAATGAGTTATGATATTAAATACCGCCGTCGAGCAATCGATTATTGGAACGAGGGACACAGCAAAAGGGCAACCGCCGAAGTGTTCAAAGTAAGCGCATCCACACTGCAGGCGTGGAAATCACAGCTGAAAGAAACCGGCAAATTAGGACCTAAAAAGCGCAGGGAAACTTGGCGCAAAATTGAGCCTGCAAAGCTCCTAAAATATCTGGAGCAGAATCCGGATGCTTATTTGAAAGAAATAGCAGAAGAGTTTGGCTGTTCAGATGTTGCAGTATTCAAGGCACTTCGACGATTGAAGATATCGCGTAAAAAAAACTACCCTTTACAAGGAGATTAGCGAAGATTTTCGACAAGAGTATGTGGAAAAGTTAAAAGAGATAGCACAGGAAAACATTGTGTATGTTGACGAGACCGGAATTGACCGCTGTCTTTATCGAGAGTACGCAAGAGCGCCGCAGGAACAAAAGGTCGTGGCAAAAATCAGTGGAAGAAAATTCAAACGCACGAATATTGTTGCCGGTATATGCCAAGGGAAATGGGTTGCTCCGCTGGAATACACGAAAACCACGGACAGTATTTTGTTTGAGTTTTGGTTCGAAAACTGCCTGTTAAAAGAAGTCGGTGCAGGCTCAACCATCATTCTCGATAATGCGTCATTCCACAAAAAATCTGTTTTGGCAAGCTTGGCAAAAAGCTGTAATTGCGAAGTTTTATTTTTGCCGCCGTATTCACCCGACTTAAATCCCATAGAAAAAAAGTGGGCTTGGCTAAAACGTAAGCTGCGCGAAGTTTTGCATGTCTTTGGGTCGTTTGATGAAGCCATCTGGAACGTCTTTCAAGTTAGTTAACTATACTCTTGTAAAGAGTAATTTCCCTTGTCTTCTTTCTCAATTCGTGCTATAATTTATTCATAAATTAGGTGGAACAACGGTTCACTCTGTTGCGATAACGATAACCACCTATAACGACAATTGACCTTTTAGGAAGTCCTTTTGTAGTATTAAGAATTTAGGCTTTTTTATGGGGGAAAACGAGATGAAAGGCATTCTGGGCTATACGGAAGACGCGGTTGTTTCCTCCGATTTCCTGGGCGATCCTCGTACCTCCATTTTCGATGCGGAAGCGGGCATCATGCTCAATCCCAACTTTGTCAAGCTGGTTTCCTGGTACGACAACGAGTGGGGCTACAGCAACAAGGTGCTGGATTTGATCAAGCACATGTTCAGTGTCGATCATAAATAATCAATAAGCTCCGGCTGGCCGGAGCCTGGTAACGGTGTATGTGCATAAAAAACACATGCACCGTTTTTTTATATCGAATTGCCGTTTTCAAGGCATAAAGTGTTAAAAATACAGCGCGTCCTCTTTTTTTCTAAAATGTGACACCGATCATCCGGTAAGATACAGTAATGCGGCTTAAAAACGCATCATTTCATTTCTGGTTTCTTTTTCTGTTTGAATTCTATTGTCCATTACCTAATCAGCTTGGCAATTATTTGTGATATATATACAAATTACTGATGCGCCAAATCGAATTGTTTTAAGAAAACTACTAAAAACTATTGAATTTTTAGAGATTTATGGTATGATGGAACTAGAAAGCTCTGGAAGGGAGTGGATTCACATGTCATCAAAAACGCAGGGCTCCAGTATGCCGCTTTTCCTGTTCCATCAGGGGACGAACTGCAGGGCCTATGAGTATATGGGCATGCACGAAACGGAACAGGACGGGTCCCCCTGCATGGTGTGCCGGGTTTGGGCGCCAAACGCCCTCTCTGTTTCTGTTGCGGGCGAGTTCAACGACTGGGATGCCGACGAGTATCCGATGGAGAAGATCAGCCAGGGCGTTTGGGAGGGGTATCTGCCTTTTGTTCTGCCGGAGTATATGTCTTATAAGTTCTGCATTGAGCAGACAGACGGTACCAAGGTGTTTAAAAGCGACCCCTATGCATTTCATTTTGAAGATGGCTTCGGCAACGCATCCAAATATTATTCGCTGGACGGCTTTTCTTGGAAGGATACGGCATGGAAGCGCCGGCAGGCGCAGAAGCCCCACTACAATCAGCCGGTCAATATTTACGAGCTGCACGCAGGCTCCTGGCGCAGGAATTCCGACGGCAGCATCTACTCCTATCGCCAGCTGGCCGAAGAGTTGCTGCCGTATGTGAAAGAGATGGGGTATACGCATATTGAGCTGATGCCCCTTACGGAATATCCGTTCGACGGTTCCTGGGGGTATCAGGTGACGGGCTATTTCGCCCCGACCTCCCGTTACGGCACGCCGAAGGATTTTATGTATTTTGTGGATCAGTGCCACCAGGCGGGAATCGGCGTGATTCTCGACTGGGTTCCCGCACATTTCCCCAAGGATGAAAACGGCCTGGCCCGCTTCGACGGCACCCCCTGCTATGAATATGCGGACCCCAAAAAGGGAGAGCATAAGGATTGGGGAACGCTTGTGTTCGATTACGGCCGCAGCGAGGTGATCAGCTTTTTGATTTCCAGCGCGGTGTTCTGGCTGGAGCAGTACCATATTGATGGAATCCGGGTAGACGCGGTTGCGTCGATGCTGTACCTCGATTATAGCCGCAAGACGGGGGAGTGGATCCCGAATGAGCAGGGCGGCCGGGAGAATCTTGAGGCTGTCACGTTCCTTCAGAAGCTCAATGAAGCAGTGTTTGAGGTGTCGCCCCATGTGATGATGATCGCGGAGGAATCCACCGCGTGGCCGCTGGTTTCCCGCCCAACCTACTGCGGCGGTCTTGGCTTTAATTACAAGTGGAATATGGGCTGGATGAACGATATGCTCCGGTATATGTCGCTTGACCCCATTTACCGCAAATATAATCATGACAACCTTACGTTCTCGTTTATGTACGCCTTTTCTGAGAATTTTATTCTGCCCATCTCGCATGACGAAGTGGTGCACGGCAAATGCTCGCTGATTAACAAAATGCCCGGTGATAATGATGAAAAGCTCGCCGGTGTGCGTGCGTTTATGAGCTATATGATGGCGCATCCGGGGAAAAAGCTGATCTTTATGGGCACGGAATTCTGCCAGTTTGTGGAGTGGAACAACGAGAAGCAGCTCGAATGGTTCCTGCTGGAATATCCGCTGCATCAGCAGGCCCAGTGCTTTTTCAAGGCGCTGAACCATTTCTATTTGGAGAATCCCGCCTTGTGGCAGATCGATTTCTCGTGGGAGGGTTTTTCCTGGATTTCGAACGACGACTACACCCAGAGCGTCATTTCGTTCCGGCGGATCGATCAAGCGGAGAAAGAACTCGTTATCGTATGTAATTTTCAGCCGATTCAAAGGGAAAACTACTGTATCGGTGTGCCGTGGGACGGCGTCTATGAAGAGGTCTTCTCGTCCGATCAGGCAGAGTTCGGCGGTACCGGCATCACCAACGGGGATTCCATCTCCTCACACCCGATTCCGATGCACGGGTATGAACAGAGCGTCAGCCTCACGCTGCCTCCCATGTCCGTCTTTTATTTAAAATGCAAGCGCCGCCGTCCGAAAAAGAGCGGCGGAAAGCTGCAAAAACAGGCAAAACAGCCATCATAAACAGCGGCGCTTTTCAAAACACAAGCCAAGGAGGTAGTTACGATGTTGCCAAAACAAGAAGTTGTCGCCATGCTGCTGGCCGGCGGGCAGGGCAGCCGGCTGGGGGTGCTGACCAAAAATCTGGCAAAGCCTGCGGTGCCTTATGGCGGAAAATACCGTATCATCGATTTCCCGCTCTCCAACTGTGTCAATTCGGGAATTGAAACAGTTGGAGTGCTTACTCAGTACCAGCCTCTGGTACTGAATGATTACATAGGCAGCGGCCAGCCCTGGGACCTTGACAGCATGGACGCTGGTGTTCATATGCTGGCGCCGTATCAGCGCGGGCGCAAGGCCGATTGGTACAAGGGTACGGCAAACGCGATTTATCAGAATATTCCCTTTATTGAACGGTATCACCCGGACTATGTGGTGATCCTTTCGGGCGATCATATTTATAAAATGGATTATTCCAAAATGATCGCATACCATAAGGAGAAAGAGGCGGACTGCACCATCGCTCAGATTGAGGTGCCGTGGGAAGAGGCGCCGCGCTTCGGAATCCTGAATACGCGTGAGGACGGTTCGATCTATGAGTTTGACGAAAAGCCCAAAAAGCCGAAGAGCAACAAAGCATCGATGGGCATTTACGTATTCTCGTGGAGCAAGCTGCGCAAATACCTGGAGCAGGATGAGGCCGATTCCAAATCTTCCAACGATTTTGGCAAGGATTTGCTCCCTGCGATGCTGGAGGCAGGCGAAAGGATGTTCGCCTATGAGTTCAACGGCTACTGGAAGGACGTGGGAACCATCGAGAGCCTGTGGGAGTCGAACATGGATCTTCTCGACCCGCACACCGAGCTCGATCTGGGCGAGCCCTCGTGGAAGATTTATTCCCGCAACCCGGTGATGCCGCCGCACTATCTTGCGCCGGAGGCCATGGTGCAGAACTCGCTGATCGCCGAGGGCTGCAATGTATATGGCGAGGTGGATTTTACAGTGCTGTTTGCCGGCACTTATATTGCGCCGGGCGCTGTGGTGCGCGACTCGATCATCATGCCGGGCAGCCGGGTGGAAGAGGGCGCCGTAGTTCAGTATGCGATTGTTTCTGAAAACGCTGTCATCGGGAAAGGCGCCGTCGTTGGCGCACGGCCCGAAGAAATGGACGATAAATCAAAATGGGGCGTCGCCGTGGTAGGCGAAAATTGCGTGATCGCACCCGGCGCCGTAGTGCCGGCGAAGGCGATGATCGACGCGGAGGAGGTGGCGAAATAATGCGTGGAAATAATGTGGTAGGGTTATTGTTCTCTAATGTTCACGAAGAAAGAGTGCGCGAACTGACAGAAAAACGCGCAATGGCCTCCGTGCCGTTCGGCGGGCGTTACCGCCTGATCGATTTTCCCCTTTCCAACATGGTCAACTGCGGCATCAATAAGGTCGGTGTGCTGACTAAGAGCAACTATCAGTCGCTGATGGATCATCTTGGCTCCGGCAAAGCGTGGGATCTGTCCCGCAAACGCGAGGGTCTGTACATGCTGCCGCCTTTTGGCCCGCAAAGCTCGATTTCCAACAGCCGCATCGATTCGCTTTCCGCCGCGTTCCGGTTCCTCTCCAGCTCGAAAGAGGAATATGTGCTGCTCAGCGACTGCGACATCGTCGCGAACATCGACCTGAAAAAAGTGATTGCCGCCCATATGGAAAAGCAGGCGGATATTACGATCGTGTACCGGTACGGCAAGATTCCGCCGAAGGTGTCGAACATCGGCGTTCTGCAGCTCGATCCCGAATTCCGCGTGCGCGATATGCTGATCGACCCCCACATGGAGGGGGAATGCAATTTCAGCATGAATATCATCCTCATCGGCCGCCAGCTGCTGATGAAGCTGGTGGAAGACTGCATCAGCCGCAATCTGTACGATTTCCCGCGCGATCTGCTGCAGCGCAACATTCCGCATTACCGCGTGTACGCGCATGAATTTACGGGCTTTATGCAGGTCATCAACTCGATGAACGCATATTTTGAGGCCAATATGGCCCTCATGCTGCCCCAGGTGCGTGCCCAGCTCTTCTGCCCGGACCGCCCGATTTACACCAAGGTGCGCGACGATATGCCCGCGCGCTACGGCCTTGGCTGCCACGTGACCAATTCACTCGTCGCAGACGGCTGCCAGGTGGACGGCGAGGTTCATAACTGCGTGCTGTTCCGCGGCGTCAAGGTGGCAAAGGGCGCAAGACTTGAAAACTGCGTCATCATGCAGGACAGCATCATCGGGCGCGGCAGCCGCCTGAATTACGTGGTCATCGATAAAGATGTGGAAATCAAGGAAGAGCGCTCTCTGATGGGATTCCAATCTTATCCGGTCTTTATCAGCAAGGGAAGCATTGTATAATACCGATCTTTCATAAAACAGGCAAAACAGACGTTTCTCCCTCGCCTGTGGCGGGGGAGGGACCGAACTTTTCTTTTTGCTGTTGAATGGACGATTGGTGTAACTGACAGGAGGCGTTGTGATGAAAGTATTATATTGCACCAGTGAAGCCTTGCCCTTTGCCGCTACCGGCGGGCTGGGCGATGTGGCCGGCTCTTTGCCGCAGGCTCTGCGCCGCCGCCTGATCGGCTGCCGGGTTGTGATGCCGCTTTACGACGATATCCCGCAGGAGCTGCGCGATCAAATGCACTTTGTCACCAGTCTTTCGGTGCCGGTGGCGTGGCGCAGACAATACTGCGGCGTGTTTGAAGCGAAAGCGGGCGGAGTGATCTACTACCTGATCGACAACCAGTATTACTTCAAGCGTCCCGGCCTGTACGGCCACTACGACGATGCGGAGCGGTTCGCGTTCCTGTCGCGCGCGGCGCTCGAAATGCTGCCCGCCATCGATTTTAAGCCAGACATCATCCATAGCAACGACTGGCAGACCGCTATGGTTCCGGTGTATTTCCGGTTGTTTTATGCCAATAACCCCTGGTATCAGGGAATCAAAACGGTCTTGACGATCCATAATATCCAGTATCAGGGCAAATACGGTATGGAGCTGGTGCGCGATGTTCTCGGCATTCCGGATTCCGCCTCGCAGCTTCTGGAATACGACACCTGCGTCAATATGCTCAAGGGCGCTGTCGAGTGCGCCAACTGGGTAACGACGGTCAGCCCTACTTATGCGAAAGAGATTCTGAATTCCTGGTTCGCCTATGGACTGGAGGGGATTCTGAATTCACGCTCCTGGAAGCTCTCGGGGATTCTGAACGGCATCGACAACGTTCATTACGACCCGGAGAACGACGCCACGCTGCCCGCGCCGTTCAGCGCGGAGGATTTGACCGGCAAGGCCGAGAATAAGCGCGCGCTTCAGGAACAGCTTGGTCTTGAGCAAGAGGCGGATACTCCGCTGATCGGCATGGTGACCCGGCTGGTCGCGCAGAAGGGCCTTGATTTGGTGCGCGACTCGTTTGAGCGGATCATGACGGAAACAAACGCGCAGTTTGTGCTGCTCGGTTCCGGCGATTACGAGTACGAGAGCTTTTTTCGCGAGATGCAGAGCCGCTACCCCGGCCGCGTATGCGCATATATCGGCTTTGTGCCGGAGGTTTCGCGCCGTGTATACGCCGGCTGCGACATTTTCCTGATGCCTTCGAAGAGCGAGCCCTGCGGACTTTCGCAGATGATCGCCCTGCGCTACGGCGCCATTCCGGTTGTGCGCGAGACCGGCGGCCTGAAGGATTCCATTCAGGACAGCGGCGACGGCGAGGGCAACGGCTTTACGTTCCAGACCTACAACAGCGGTGATATGCTGTATGCCTTGTACCGCACACTGGAGGGCTACGCCAACAAGGAGGGCTGGGAGATTCTGGTACGCCGTGCTATGGCATGCGACAACAGCTGGGGCCGTTCGGCCAATGAATACATCCGACTTTACAGGGAGCTGCTGAAACAGTGAGTAGAAAGCATTACAGACCTCAATATACCAGACAAAGAAGAAGTATCGTCCCCATGCTCGTGCTGGCAGGCATCCTGCTGGCAGGGGCGGGGGCGTTTGCCCTGCTTGGACCATTTTCACCGTTTGCGGTCAAAAATCCGGTGCCAAGCACCCCTCAGACAAGCTCCTCTCAGGCGGAGCAGCCGCAGTCGTCAGAGGCTGCTTCTCAGGCATCCTCCGTGCCGGTGGTGGAGGGGACAGGGATTTTTAAGGACGCTTATCCCAAGGCCGCGCAGACGCTGGCAGGTATGTCTCTGAAAGAAAAGGTGGGGCAGGTCTTTCTGTTCCGCGCCCCGACGGAAGGGGATGTGCAGACAGTAACCGAATACCAGCCGGGCGGTTTTTTCTTTGGGGCGGACAGCTTCAAAGACAAAACGCCGGAGCAGGTGCGCGCGATGGTGCAGGGCTACCAGGAGGCCAACAAAGTCAAAATGGCCCTGGCCGTGGATGAAGAGGGCGGCACCGTTACGCGGGTCAGCCAGTTCCCCGCTCTTTCACCGAAAAAATTCGCTTCTCCGCAGGTGGTTTACGCGAACGGCGGTATGGACGGCATCCGTCAGGATGCGCTCGATAAGGCCGATTTTCTGCTTTCCTATGGTCTGAACGTGAATCTCGCCCCCGTGGCGGACGTGACCTTTGACCGGAATACCTATATGTTTCCGCGCGCATTTGGCAGAAATGGAACGCGTACGGCGGAGTTTGTCAAAACAGTAGTGGAGGCCGCAAACAGCAAAAACCTTTCCAGCACGCTCAAGCATTTTCCGGGGTACGGCGGCAATTCAGATACGCACACCGGTATCGCGACGGATAACCGGAATATGGAAAGCTTCCGCGACAGCGATTTCCTGCCGTTTCAGTCAGGCATTGAGGCCGGTGTACAGTGCGTGCTGGTTTCGCACAATATCGTGACGGCGATGGACACGGAGAACCCGGCGTCTTTGTCGCCGGAGGTGCACCGCATTCTGCGCGAGGAGCTTGGCTTTACCGGTGTCGTGATGACGGACGACCTTTCGATGCAGGGACTGCGCGACAAGGCCGGGGAGAGCTCCGCCGCGCCCGCCGCATTTTTGGCAGGGAACGACCTGATGCTTTCCACCGATATTTCGGGGGATTTCGATGCCCTGTACGCCGCCGTGCAGGACGGTTCCATTTCGCAGGAGCGGCTGGACGAAAGCGTACTGCGGATTCTGGCCTGGAAGTATACAATGGGTATTATGAGCTGAAAAATGCCCGCTTGTATTTTTAAAACCGGCCGTTTTGTGTTTAATATTCCGGCAGACGGAATGTTGGGCATTCCGTGCGTGCCGCAAAGGGAAAGAGCGTGTACAGATGAGTAAATATGATCCTCTGTGGAAGCATCTGAAAGAGGATGGCCGCAGCCCGCTTAGGCTGTCTTTTGAAGAAATCAGGCAGGTTCTCGGCTTTGAGATCGACCATTCCTTTTTGAATTATAAAAAGGAAGCAAAAGAGTATGGTTATCAGGTTGAGAAAATTTCTTTAAAAGAAAAGAATGTTCTGTTCCAAAAGACAGAGGAGCCGGAGAATCGGACATAACCGGCTGCACTGCAGAGGATTATTTGCAAAGTATGGCTTTCGGTTATGCACGGAAAAACACCGGAATTTCAGGAAAAGAATATACTTTTCGTACTATTTGTCGAATGAATATAATAATATACTAACTGTATAATAACAAACCGCCGTGGGAAGGCTTCCGCGGCGGTTTATCATTTTATGAGAAAACGGTCTAAATGAACGCAGGGTTCTTCTGAAAAGTTATTATTGTCCGATTCTTTATGTAGGGTATGCCCTTCATCTTAGGGTGGGGCGATTGTTTCTGTAGTTGGCATTGAAAGAGTGAGTAGTTTTTTCTGTGCGGCTTCACCGCGGGGTTTCTGCTGGCGCAGGGCTTGCCCCTCATGCCGGGGCGGGCACTTACTTTCGTGACGAGACGAAAGTAAGCAAAGGCTCGCCAAAGGGGAGAGTTTCGATTCTCTCCCCCTTGGAACTCCCTCTCAACGACCAAAGGCTCTGCCTTTGGAAACCGGGAGAAGCTCCCGCTCTGCTGCTTGTTCACGCACAGGCACAGCCTGCGCGTGAAGCAAGTGCGTAAGGGAAGCTTTCACGTCTAAAATGGTACAAAGAACGCTCTGTAATCCAACAAAAAATGCGGCGAAGCCGCACCTAAAAAACACCGAGCTAACGAGAGCGCTCTGAAAATGCCCGCCGACAGACGGGGGTTGCAAGGCTCATTTCCTGAGTAAGCTCGGAGAGTGGGCATTTTCATTGGAGCGCCTTACGGACAGCTTTCGTTTGCACAATCAGGGCTTGTTCCCCAAACGGATTCCAAAGGTGTCCTTTGGAAGGCCTTTGCTTAACGCCGTCCTTTCACGAAAGTAGGTGCCCGCCCCGGCACGAGGGGCAAGCCTGCGCCAGCAGAAACTTACAAATAGCATCCGCAGGTAAGCTGTACCAACAAAAAATGCGGCGAAGCCGCACCTAAAAAAACACCGAGTCGACGAGAGCGCTCTGAAAATGCCCGCCGACAGTCGGGATAGCAAGGCTCATTTCCTGAGTAAGCTCGGAGAGTGGGCATTTTCATTGGAGCGCCTTACGGATAGCTTTCGTTTGCACAGTCAGGAGCCGTTCCCAAAACGGATTCCAAAGGTGTCCTTTGGAAGGCCTTTGCTTAACGCCGTCCTTTCACGAAAGTAAGTGCCCGCCCCGGCACGAGGGGCAAGCCTGCGCCAGCAGAAACCCCACGCGGGGGCATCCGCAGCCAGCTTGCGCTAGAAAATGCGGCGAAGCCGCACCCCAAAAAACACGGAGCCAGCGAGAGCGCTCTGAAAATGACCGCCGACAGACGGGGTTGCAAGGCCCATTTCCTGAGTAAGCTCGGAGAGTGGGCATTTTCATTGGAGCGCTTTACGGATAGCTTTCGTTTGCACAGTCAGGAGCCGTTCCCCAAACGGATTCCAAAGGTGTCCTTTGGAAGGCCTTTGCTTACTTTCGTCCTTTCACGAAAGTAAGTGCCCGCCCCGGCACGAGGGGCAAGCCTGCGCCAGCAGAAACCCCACGCGGGGGCACCCGCAGTCAGCTTGCGCTAGAAAATACGGCGAAGCCGCACAAAAGGCGTTCTTTTTTTAAAATATAAAAAAGAACGGCCCCTGCCCGAGGGACAAGCCCGTGTCAGCAGATAGACCGCGTCTGTATACATATCAGAAAAATGATATAAAAAATAAAGCTTGACTTTTGCAGGTCTATAATCTATATTAATATTAGCGACCTGCAAAAGGAGGGGGAGATCATGGCCGCTAAAAAAATGGGCCGTCCTACTGATAACCCGAAAGACATCACAATGAAAATCAGATTCGATCAGGATTCTTTTGAAAAGATGGAAAAATGCAGTGAAGAGATGAAGATATCCAGAGCCGAGGTGGTTAGACGTGGTGTCCATAAGGTGTATGACGACCTCAAAAAATAAGAGAAGCGGCGCCTACCCTAGCAAGTAACGCCACTTCCCCCACAACCGGCAGATGCCCGAAGGCAAATGACAGCGTAAATAGTATAGCATACGCCGTTCTTTCTTTCAAGGCTTCTGCCCTGATTCAGAAAGGAAGCGACGCAATGATTATTCGACAGTTTAAACCCGATCAGTATGAGCAGCTTTGTAAAGCTCTTGCCGAAAGCGCCTATCCGGAGCCGCAGTCCGCAAGCTATACGGTCAGCCTGAACGTTGGAACAGCGGAATACCGGCTCAGGCTTCAGCCGGAATCCCGGCGCAGAGTGGCAGCCCTGCAGGCGCTGCGGATTGACCGCAATGAAAACGGCCCCCGCTTTGATCTGATTATCGGCGGGAATCTGCTTTCCGCACTGCTGGAGCTTTGGAGCAGCCAGAATCTTCGCAGGAACTAAGTTCCCGACGGGCAAAACCGGCAGACGGAATCATTTTTCCTGCTTTTTCAGGCCCATGCGCGACTCCGCGCTTTGCACCAGGTGGAACAGCGAGCCGGCGAACAGCGGGTACTGCTCCTGAATCAGTTCTGGGGAAAGCGCGGGCGCCTGGTCCTTTTTCAGTCCCTTTTCCTGCTCCAGGTCCTCGCCGCTGGCCACGTATTCTGCATTGGCCTGGGCAATCGAGAGCGCGGCGTCGGAAAGACCCTTGTCAAGGCCGGGCGGCGCGGCGAACATGCCCTGCGGATTTTTCGGGTTCGCCGAATACAAAATCCGGAACGCTTTGTAAACCGCGAGCGTCAGACAGGCGGAAATCTCGGTGGTGAGCGCCTTGTTGCCGCATTTTTGCAGCAGGCTGAAAATGATGTTCAGCGAGTTTGCGAGCAGCTTTTTATTCAGCACGGGCAGCAGGCTGCCCTTCATCACATTTTCTTTTCCAACGGTGTCCGGCTCGGGAATGTCTTCCACAGTCAGGGTCGCTCCGCTGCGGTCGGGGGTACGCCCCAGCAGATAATCGCAGGAAACATTGTAAAAATCCGCGGCGCGCACGACAAAATCCAGCCCGCATTCGCGGATTCCCTTTTCGTAGTGCGACAGCAAAGCCTGAGACACGCCCAGCTCTTCCGCCACCTTTTTTTGACTATATCCCTGTTCTTTCCGCAGTAATGTCATAATTCTGGAAAAATTACTGTTCATGCCGGAAAACCCCCGTCGAAATTTGTAGCACTTTAACGTATTGTAAAGTATATAACAAATACAACGGATTGTAAACCGCTAGATATCGTAGGAAGAAGTAAAAAAGGAGCAATATCTTATGAAATCTTATCTCATCCATTTGATCCGCCACGGAGTGGCCGAGGGAAACGTGCTCGGTCAGTATATCGGCAGCACCGATTCCCCCCTTTGCGAGCAGGGAATCGAGCAATTACTGCAAATCAAACAGAAGCAGGAATACCCGTCGGCACAGGTGTATTACAGTAGCCCCCTGACCCGCTGCGTGCAGACGATGCAGATTCTGTATCCGGACGCAAAGCCGGTGCTGCTGGACGGCCTGCGCGAGTGTGATTTCGGCGACTGGGAGGGCAAAACCGCCAAAGAGCTGGAGAGCGACCCCGCGTTCCTGCGCTGGATGGAGAGCGGACAGCAGGCCGCGCCGCCGAACGGGGAAGACAGCCGCGCGTTTTTGTACCGGGTGTGCTCCGCGTTCGAACAGCTGGTGGAAGAGCTGCTGCGCTCCGGCACGACCAGCGCGGCCGTGGTGACGCACGGCGGAGTCATGATGGCCCTGCTTGCTTCCTACGGTCTGCCGCGTGCTTCGGCCTATGAATGGATGACGGAACCGGGCTGCGGATATACGCTGCGCGTCACTCCGGGGCTGTGGATGCGCTCGATGGTAGCGGAGGTGATCGCGACCATTCCGCACGGCGATCAGGGCACTTTGCGCGAGCATACGGTGGTCGATCTGGCGCGCGAGGCGGCAAACCGCGCCTATGGAAAAGAGAACTCCTCCGAAAAATAGGGGTTGACAAAACGAAAACTGCCTCATATAATAAAAGCAATTTCATAGACCATTTGGTCCCCCAAAGACATCGAAGGGAAAAAGACATTTGGCAAAGCAGTCAGAGAGCCGGCGGTTGGTGCGAGCCGGTGCGTAGCCTTTTGTGAATAGCTCATCCCGGAGTCGTCGGTCTGAAGAACTGCAGTAAGACCGAACGCAGCAGGCAGCGTTATCAGCCGGAGCCTTGTTAGAGGCTTTTGAAGGGTTTTCCGCGCGAGCGGATTTCCGAATCAGGGTGGTACCGCGGGTTTGTCTTACACAAATTCGCCCCTGACTCAGCTTATCGCTGAGTCAGGGGCTTTTTTTGTTTTTCCATCCGTTCACTGAAAAAGTGACTTCCTGTGAAAACGGCAGTTTCTTCCAAGTGGCACGATTCATGTTATAAAGGAGAGATCGATTATGGTAACAGGCTATCAAAAGTACATTCCATTTCAGCCGGTTCGGCTGCCCGATCGCCAGTGGCCCGAGCGGGCCATTGACAAAGCGCCCGTCTGGTGCAGCGTAGACCTGCGCGACGGCAATCAGGCACTCGTCAACCCGATGAATCTGGATGAAAAGCTTTTGTTCTTCCAGACTCTGGTAGACATCGGCTTCAAAGAGATTGAGGTGGGCTTCCCGTCCGCCTCCGAAACGGAATATGAGATGCTGCGCACCCTAATCGATCAGAATCTGATTCCCGACGACGTGACTGTTCAGGTGCTGGTGCAGGCCCGCCCGCATCTGATCCACAAAACGTTCGAGGCAATTTCCGGCGCGAAGAATGTCATCGTTCATTTCTATAATTCCACCTCCACGCTGCAGCGCAAGGTCGTGTTCAACACCGACATGAACGGCATCATCGACATCGCCGTCAAGGGCGCGAAGCTGATCCGCGAGCTGACCGAGGAAGAGGTCAAAAAGAGCGGCGCGAACATCCGCTACGAATATTCGCCCGAAAGCTTTACCGGCACCGAGATGGATAACGCCGTTCGCATCTGCGAGCATGTGCTCGACGAGCTGGGCGCCACGCCGGAGAAACCGGTGATCCTGAATTTGCCCAGTACGGTGGAGGGCAGCACACCCAACTGCTACGCAGATCAGATCGAGTATTTCTGCCGGAATTTAAAGGGCCGTGACCGCGCGATCATCAGCATTCATCCCCATAACGACCGCGGCTGCGCCGTGGCGGCCACCGAGCTGGGCATGATGGCCGGCGCGGAGCGCGTGGAGGGCACCATCTTCGGCAACGGCGAGCGTACCGGCAACGCCGACGTGATGGTCGTCGCGATGAACATGTACACGCAAGGGGTTGACCCCGGGCTCGATTTCACCGAGATGAACAAAATCCGCAAGATATATGAATCCTGTACCAAGATGAAGGTTCACGAGCGGCACCCCTACGCGGGCGAGCTGGTGTTCACCGCGTTCTCCGGTTCGCATCAGGATGCGATCAAAAAGGGCGTGGACTACATGCAGAAGAGCCGCTCGCCGGTATGGCAGGTTCCGTATCTGCCCATCGACCCCGCGGACGTCGGCCGCGAGTACGAGCCGATCATCCGCATCAACAGCCAGTCCGGCAAGGGCGGCGCTGCGTTCATCATGCAGCAGATGTTCGGCTACAACCTGCCGAAGGAAATGTACCCCGAGTTCGGTATGGTGGTGCAGACTGCCTGCGACAATCTGGGCCGCGAGCTGCAGCCGCAGGAGATTTTCGACCTGTTCCAGAAGGAATATCTCCAGATCCGCTATCCCTACAACCTCAAAAGCTACAAGCTGTATGAGGAGAACGAGGACGACGGCGAAACCACTGTTCACTTTGAAGGCGTTCTGCGCTTCCACCATGAGGATCACCAGATCAGCGGAGTCGGAAACGGCCCGATCGATGCGTTCTTCAAGGCGCTGGGCGGCGTAGGAATCAAGGATTACCGCTTTGTATCGTACCACGAGCATGCGGTATCGAAGGGTGCGGACTCGAAGGCTCTGTCGTATATTCAGCTGACCACCCCGGATTACAAAACCGTGTTCGGCGTAGGGCTTGACAATAACATCAGCCTCGCGTCCATCAAGGGAATCGTGTGCGCCATCAACCGCGCACAGCTTTCCACCGCGGGCAATAATTTCTGAGAGCGATGTTTCATTGTTTCCCTGCCGAAAGCGGGGAAACAATCGCTTTTCTTTCTCAAGGTCATAAAAACAATGGAAGCTTTAAGGAGGAACACAGATGCAGAATTATCGGATTGCCGTACTCAAAGGGGACGGGATCGGGCCGGAAATCGTAGAGCAGGCACAGCGGGTGCTCAGCCGCGCCGCGGAAAAATTCGGCTTTGCCGTGGAATACACTCCCGCGCTGCTGGGCGGCTGCGCGATCGATGCGGCGGGCACCGCCCTGCCGCAGGAGACTATAGACATCTGCAAGGCATCGGATGCGGTTCTGTTGGGCGCGGTGGGCGGCCCCAAGTGGGATGTGCTGCCCGGCAACCAGCGGCCCGAAACAGGGCTTTTGGGCATCCGCAAGGCGCTCGGGCTGTTCGCGAACCTGCGCCCCGCCGTCATTTTTGAGCCGCTGCGCGGCGCTTCGCCCATCCGCCCCGACATCATCGGCTCCTCGCTCGATCTGATGGTCGTGCGCGAGCTGACCGGCGGCATCTATTTCGGCGAGCGCGGCACCAGGCAGGTGGACGGGGCCGAGGCCGCCTACGACACGGAAATGTACAGCGTGCCCGAAATCGAGCGCATTGCCCGCGTGGGCTTCGACATGGCCCGCAAGAGAAACGGCCGCCTGTGCAGTGTCGACAAGGCCAACGTGCTCGATTCCTCCCGCCTGTGGCGCAAAACGGTGACCCGCATCGGGGAAACGGAATACCCCGATGTCGCGCTCAGCCATATGTACGTGGATAACTGCGCGATGCAGCTGGTGCGCAATCCCGGCCAGTTCGACGTGATCGTCACCTCCAACCTGTTCGGCGACATTCTGTCGGACGAAGCTTCCATGATCAGCGGCTCCATCGGGATGCTGGCCTCCGCCAGCCTGGGAGCGGAAAATCCGGGCATGTACGAGCCGATCCACGGTTCCGCGCCGGATATTGCCGGGCAGGGAATCGCGAATCCTCTGGCGACGATTCTTTCGGTGGCGATAATGCTGAGGTACTCCCTGAATCAGCCGCAGGCCGCCTCTGCCATTGAAGCGGCGGTGGACGCCGCCCTGCGGAAGGCGCGCACGCCCGATTTGAAAGAAGAGGGCCTGAAAACCGTCGGCTGCGAGGAGATGGGAACGCTTGTCTGCGGACTGCTGTGAGAATCCGGCGGGCCTTGGGGAGGAGAATCCGGATTTGCCGGATCTCAGCTTTCAGCGGGGGCTGAAGGACGGTCTGCCGATCTGTTTGGGGTATCTTTCGGTGTCGTTCGCGTTCGGGATGACGGTGGCCCAAAGCGGGATGCCCATTTGGGTGGCGCTTTTTATTTCCGTCACCAATGTCACCTCCGCCGGGCAGTTTGCGGGGTTTGATTTGATTCTGCACGGCGCGAAGTATCTGGAAATCGCCATTACTACCCTTGTGATCAATCTGCGGTATTTTCTGATGTCGCTTTCCCTGTCCCAGAAGGTGGACAGGGGAATGACGACGCTGCAGCGGCTTGTGCTTTCGTTCGGCATTACCGACGAAATCTTTGCCGTTGCGATTCAGCAGCCGGGAATGGTCGGCGCGCGCTACTTGGCCGGGCTGATCACCACGCCGCTGGTCGGCTGGTCGTTTGGTACCTTTCTGGGCGCGGCGGCTACGGGCTTTTTGCCCGAGAGCCTGCGCACCGCGCTGGGAATTATGATTTACGGCATGTTTATCGCCATTATTATTCCGCCGGCGCGTCAGTCGCGGCCGGTGGCCACGGTGGTGGTGCTTTCTGCCGCGCTGAGCTGTGTGTTCCGCTATGTGCCGCTGTTTCAAGGCATTTCCTCCGGCTGGGCGACGATTTTGTGCACGCTGATCGCCTGCACGTTCGCGGCGCGTCGCTACCCGGTAAACTGTGCGGAAACGGAGGAAGCCGGATGAATACTGCTTATGTGGTGTCCTGCGTTCTGCTGATGGCCGGGGTCACGTATGTGATCCGCATGCTGCCGATGGCGGTGTTTCAGCGGCGGCTTGAAAGTCGGTTTGTGCGCTCCTTTCTCGCATATGTGCCGTACGCGGTGCTTTCGGCCATGACCTTCCCGCAGATTCTGTATTCCGCGGGCGGCACGGCGGCTTCGGCAGCCGGGCTTCTGGTGGCGATGGTGCTCGCGTTTCGCGGCAAGGGACTTCTGGTGGTCGCACTCGGCGCGGCCGCCGCGGCACTGCTCACTCAGCAGCTGCTGTTGGCAGGACTTCTATAAAACTTTGTACAAAGATCAAAAGGCTTCTGCATTTGGCAGAAGCCTCAGCGTGAAGACAAAGTATCAGGAAAGAGGTACTTTGTCTTTTTATGTAGGCTGCGGGGTGGTAAAATAGAAGCGGGTGATGGAGAAT
>NZ_AKFU01000025.1:0-27995 GCF_000277625.1 Clostridium sp. MSTE9 | reverse complement strand
TCAAGTCTCCATAGAAAGGAGGTGATCCAGCCGCACCTTCCGATACGGCTACCTTGTTACGACTTCACCCCAGTCGCCAATCCTACCTTCGACAACGTCCCCCTTGCGGTTAGACTATTGGCTTCGGGTATTACCGGCTCCCATGGTGTGACGGGCGGTGTGTACAAGGCCCGGGAACGTATTCACCGCGGCATGCTGATCCGCGATTACTAGCAATTCCAACTTCATGTAGGCGGGTTGCAGCCTACAATCCGAACTGAGATCGCTTTTGGGGGTTTGCTCCACCTCGCGGCTTGGCTTCCCTCTGTTAGCGACCATTGTAGTACGTGTGTAGCCCAGGTCATAAGGGGCATGATGATTTGACGTCGTCCCCACCTTCCTCCGTTTTGTCAACGGCAGTCTGATTAGAGTGCTCTTGCGTAGCAACTAATCACAAGGGTTGCGCTCGTTGCGGGACTTAACCCAACATCTCACGACACGAGCTGACGACAACCATGCACCACCTGTCTCAACTTTCCCCGAAGGGCACCTAATGCATCTCTGCCTCGTTAGTTGGATGTCAAGACCTGGTAAGGTTCTTCGCGTTGCTTCGAATTAAACCACATACTCCACTGCTTGTGCGGGCCCCCGTCAATTCCTTTGAGTTTCAACCTTGCGGCCGTACTCCCCAGGTGGATTACTTATTGTGTTAACTCCGGCACGGAAGGGGTCAGACCCCCCACACCTAGTAATCATCGTTTACGGCATGGACTACCAGGGTATCTAATCCTGTTTGCTACCCATGCTTTCGTGCCTCAGCGTCAGTTAAAGCCCAGTAGGCCGCCTTCGCCACTGGTGTTCCTCCCGATCTCTACGCATTTCACCGCTACACCGGGAATTCCGCCTACCTCTACTTCACTCAAGCCTTCCAGTTTCGAACGCAATTTGTGGGTTAAGCCCACAGCTTTCACGCCCGACTTAAAAAGCCGCCTACGCACCCTTTACACCCAGTAAATCCGGACAACGCTTGCTCCCTACGTATTACCGCGGCTGCTGGCACGTAGTTAGCCGGAGCTTCCTCCTTGGCTACCGTCATTATCTTCACCAAGGACAGAGGTTTACAATCCGAAGACCGTCTTCCCTCACGCGGCATTGCTGCATCAGAGTTTCCTCCATTGTGCAATATCCCCCACTGCTGCCTCCCGTAGGAGTCTGGGCCGTGTCTCAGTCCCAATGTGGCCGTTCAGTCTCTCAACCCGGCTACCGATCGTCGCTTTGGTGGGCCTTTACCCCGCCAACTGGCTAATCGGACGCGAGTCCATCTTTCAGCGGATTGCTCCTTTGATACCAAGGCCATGCGACCCCAATATATCATGCGGTATTAGCGTTCTTTTCAGAACGTTATCCCCCTCTGAAAGGCAGGTTACTCACGCGTTACTCACCCGTCCGCCACTAGGTAAGAGCTAAGCAAGCTTCTCTCTTACTCCGTTCGACTTGCATGTGTTAGGCATGCCGCCAGCGTTCGTCCTGAGCCAGGATCAAACTCTCTAAAATATTGTATTAAAACGGCCAAAGCCGGTCTAATCTAAATTTTAGAGCATTTTATCTGCTCAATTAGTACGCTTTCGCGTTTCTCAGTTTTTATAGAGTTCTGAGAACTCTTATCCGGAAGTACTCACTTCTCGTTTCCAAGAAGCTTTCTCTCAAAAATTACGGGTTCCTTCTTGTCTTTCTCGTTGTTTAATTTTCAAGGTCCTGTCTCTGTCGAATTTTCGGAAGAGATGCTTCGTATTATATCACAGCGAATTTCGCCTGTCAAGCATTTCTTTTCGTTTTTCGACTTTCTTTTCGTCATTACTGACGAACCGGCGTTTTCGAATCTGAAAACTTTCGTTCATCTTATCGAATTTTCGCCCCCGTCTCTCGACGGCTTAGCTATAATACCACGCCCACAAAACAAAGTCAACTGTTTTTTTCACTTTTTTTCAATTCTTTTTGAAACTCCCCCTTTGAGTACGATTCTTGAACTATCGGAGTTGATTTGCTATAATGGAAAACACCCTAACAAAAGGAGGCTTTTGCTATGCCAATTAAAGTTCAAACATCACTGCCGGCCATTGAAGTCTTGGAATCCGAGAACATTTTCGTAATGACTCATGAGCGCGCCATGTCTCAGGATATTCGCCCGCTGAAAATCGTGATCCTGAACCTGATGCCGACCAAGATTGAAACCGAGACTCAGCTGCTGCGGTTGCTGGGTAACTCTCCTCTGCAGGTGGATGTTGAACTGATGCATATGGCAAGCCACTTTTCCAAAAACACCTCTTACACGCACATCGATACCTTTTATAAAACATTCGACGAACTGAAAGATGATAAATTCGACGGAATGATTATTACCGGCGCGCCGGTGGAACTGATGGACTTTGAAGATGTGGATTATTGGAATGAGCTCTGCGAGATTTTTGCCTGGAGCCGAAAAAACGTGTATTCGCTCCTGACCATCTGCTGGGGAGCTCAGGCTTCGTTATATTATTTTTATCAAATTCCAAAATATACCTTGCCCAAAAAACTTTCCGGAATTTTCAAACACCGTGTGCTGACACCCATGCACCCGCTGATCCGCGGATTTGACGACGTGTACTTCGCGCCGCACTCCCGCAACACGGAGGTTCGCCGAGAGGATATTGAGAAGCACGACGAGCTGGTGATCCTTTCTGATTCCGACGAAGCGGGCGCGCACATTATCGCGAACAAGAACGGGCGACAATTTTTTGTGACGGGCCACGCGGAATATGACCGGGAGACGCTGTCGAACGAATACTACCGTGATTTGGACAAAGGAATCGGCCCTGACCTGCCGGAGCATTATTTCCCGGACGATGACCCGGCCCAAACACCGGCGCTCACCTGGAGAAGCGGAGCCAGCCTGCTGTTTCAGAACTGGCTGAACTATTATGTCTATCAGCAGACTCCGTATGATCTGAAGGATCTCTCGGAATAAATCCCCTAACCTTACTATTAGGTATACAGCCCATCAAAACTTTTAGGCCGGCAAAAATCTTGCCAAGGCGGCAATCCTAATATAGGAGCATACTTCATTGTATGTAACGAAACATTGCAGAAGTTCCGCTGCCCTGCGGGCACACGGCAATGCAAGAAACAAAATTGTAAGACCAGTGCTGTTGCGCAATGCTTCGATGGTCTGTAAAAAAAGCGTGGAGCTCCGTTTGATCCCGAGAGATCAGGCGGAGCTCCACTGCCATATTTGGAGGATGAAACTGCTTATGTATACGCACACTTCCAAAGAAGAAGAATTGATCAGAGTTCTTTTTTCAGTTCATTCAAAGAGAGAACCAGCACGGTGATATCGTCGTCATGCCCGTCGTTGCGGCGCTTGATCGCCTGAGATACGATCTGCTCAGCCAGCTCCTGCGGCACAGTGCCCTTCCATTCGGTCACCATCTCCCGCACCCAGTCGTCGCCGGAGGCCACCACGCCGTCTGAGAACAGCACCAGCAGATCACCCGAAGAAAGCCGAACGGTTTCTTTGGCGAACTTTGCTTCGGTCAGAATTCCCACCGGCAGTGAGGGCGTATCAATGATAACGGCTCTGCCGTCCCTGCGCAGAACGCTGACTGTCGCTCCCGCTTTCATGAGTTCTACTTTTCCATTAAACAGATCGACAGCGGCTACATCGAGCGTAGCGAGAGATTCGTCGCCCGATTTGGCCAGAAGCGCCGAGTTTACGATTTTCAACGCGCAGTCAAAGCCGATCCCGGCCTTGATGAGCTTGGCCATGATCCCCGCCGCCATGGCGCCGTCCACCGCCGCCCGGCCGCCGGTACCCATGCCGTCGCTGATGATCGCGATCTGGCGTCCGTTCCCGTCCGGGAAAAGCTCCTGGCTGTCGCCGCAGAGCTGGCCGTTCCCGCTGACATGCTGGAAAAATCCGCTCTGCACGCGGTACACGGGGCGCTCGCTCATCTGCATTCTGCATTTCCCCTGCGCCGAGCTGATGCAGGGCATTTCAAAGGTACGGCCGCACACCTGTGAAATCTGCCGGGTCAAATCCGCCTTGTTCAGGCGGGACTTGTCTACCTGCGCGGCTTCGGCCTCGATCGTCATACGGTCGTAGCGGTCTACACGGCAGCTGACATCGATGGGAATGATGCCGTTCTGGGTCATCACATCGCTGACGCGCTGGGCGGCGGTAAAATCGAACCGCTCAAACAGCTCCAGTTCTTCGGCCATGTTTTTCAGCATCTGCGAGGTGGTATCGAACTGATCGGCCACAACGCCGCGAATCTGTGCGACACGCCGCTCCGCCGCCTCGCGGGTCAAAAACTCCGCGTACTGGCGGTTAATGTTCTCGACGATCTCAGTCGTATGACTGCAGTGGTCGGTAAACTGCTTCGGGAAATCGTCTTTTGTGATTTTCCCGCTTTTCCGCAGAATCTGTGTGAGAGTGCCGAACGCGCGCATCGTTTCATCATAGTTGCGTTCCCAGCAGTAAACGCGCAGTCCGCACCGGACGCAGGTGTTGTCGATAACCCGGTTGTAAACGGCGTTGATGTCCGGCGCGCTGAACTTATCGAGCCTGCGGGACACCTCTTCCACGGAATCCGAAATGCCTTCGAGAGCCTGCGCGGCATAATCGAGCTTCATGATCACGGAGCGCCGCAGCCCCTCGCTATGTAACAAGTCCGCCGGCCGGGCAAACACAGCGGAAAGCCGGCTGCCGACATCCTTGGGCCAGATCATATAGATCACGCTCGCGGCCATCACCTCGTACAGACCGGTCAGGACCGATTCGCGGCTGCCGACCTGCAGGGACGCCACAGCGTTCGAGATGACAAAGGCACACGCGGAAACGAGTCTTCCCAGCGGAGAAAATACGCCCGCCATCAGTCCGCCGAGCGCATACGCGCCGGAAAGATAGCTGACCCCAGCGGTGGAAAGGCTTAAAATCACGCCAGCGCCGATTCCGGTGACGCTGCCCCCGGTCACACCGCCGTAGCGCGCCGCCAGCAGAATCCCCAGCACAGCCAGTACATGCCCCAGCGAAAGTCCGCCAAGTGTGATGCTCGAAAACGCCAAAATCAAAATTCCCGCCGAAAGCGTCACGCAGGCCAGATCCTGACTTTTCATCGCGTTCAGGCCTGTCCCCTTGAGCAGCAGCGTGCCCGCCCTTACCAGAAAATACGAAGCGCCGGCTGCCAGCATCGATTCAGCAACATACATCGCAATGCCCGCGGCATCCGTACCGTTGACCAAAGCCATGGCCAGCCCCGTCATCAGAACCGGGGCAAAAGAGATCAGCGGAGCGAAAAACGGATGCATCCGCAGCTTGACCAGATCATTGAGCGTCCACCGAATGGCAGCCGCAGCCAGAAGAGCGGCAACATACCGAACCGGGAACAACGTGCTCGACGGCAGAAGATAACCGAGCAGAACGCCCAGCACCATTCCCCACATGCCGCCAAATGGAACCGCCGCAATCGCCGCCACCCCGAATGGAGCATACCGGCCAAATACGATCGCCCGCGAGCAGGCAAATCCAACAGCAAAACAGGCGGCCTGTACCATGATTTTTCTCGCGACCGGCGTTTCCAGCAATTCCCCAACCGTCAGTCTCTGCCGTACAACAGCTTTTTCTTTCATCTTTTCCGCACCACCATTTTCATTTAAGCTTGTCCTTCTATTATACATAGCGTATATATCCAGAATTGTCATAACGCGCTGTTTTATTTTGGCAAAAATTGCCGTAGTTTTGTCCAAGTGAGCAGAATTGATTCTTTTTCCAATTTGTGTTAGAATATTTGCAAAGATTTTAGCCGGAAAGGTCGTTTTGCCATGGAGTATTTATTTTCAGACCGGGTGCAAACCCTGAAGCCCTCCGCCATCCGCGAAATCCTGAAATCGGCCACTGCGCCCGGAATGATATCCCTTTCTGTCGGGAATCCCGCGCCGGAAGCGTTCCCCGCAACAGAAATCGGGGAGATTTCTTCGCAGATTTTTCGGCAGCGTCCGATCGACGCCTTACAATATAATGTAACCGAAGGGTATCCTCCGCTGCGCCGTACGCTCACTGAGTATATGAAAGAAAAGCACGGTGCGGGACGCGATTTTGATGATCTGCTGATCACCTCGGGTGCGCAGCAGGTGATGGATCTGGCAACAAAATCTCTGTGCAACGCGGGCGACGTCGTTATCTGCGAAGCGCCGAGCTTCATCGGCTCGCTGAATTCCTTCCGTTCCTATCAGGTGCGCCTGCGCGGCGTTCCGATGGAATCCGACGGCATCGACCTTGCCGAGCTGGAACGGGCCCTGCGCGAAGAGCCAACGGCTAAATTTATTTATACCATTCCGAATTTCCAGAATCCCTCCGGCATTACGATGAGCGCCGAGAAGCGCCGCGGCGTTTACGCGCTGGCCAAACAATACGGCGTGCTGATTCTGGAGGATAACCCATACGGCGACCTGCGCTTTGCGGGCGAAGAGATCGCGCCGATCAAGGCGCTGGATGAAGACGGCCTTGTGATTTACGCCGGTTCCTTCTCCAAGGTGATTTCCCCCGGCATGCGCGTCGGCTATACGCTGGCGCCGAAGCCCATCGTACAGAAAATGGTCGTCTGTAAGCAGGGTGAGGATGTTCACACGAATATCTGGTCGCAGCTGATCTGCGAGGAATTTTTGACAAACTATGATTATGCGGCGCATCTCGACCGCATCCGCGGGGTATACCGCGAAAAAGCGAAGCTGCTGCTGGAGCTTGCCGAGCGTCACCTGGCCCCGGACATCACCTGGGAACCGATTGAGGGCGGCCTGTTTTTGTGGTGCCGCCTGCCGGACGACATCGACATGATGGATTTCTGCCGCAAGGCGATGGAGCGCACTGTCTGTGTGGTGCCCGGAAACGCCTTTTTGGTGGATGAAACCCAGCCGTGCCAGTCGTTCCGCATCAATTACACCGCTCCCACCGACGAGCAGCTGACAAAAGGCATTGAAATATTGGGCCAGCTCGCCAAAGAGCTGCGTACCAAATAAAAGATAGGAGTCCCGCTCATATGGAAATCGAAACAGAAGCCCAACCGAAACAGATTATTTTCAGCGCCGTACAGCCCAGCGGCACCATTACGCTGGGCAATTATCTGGGTGCCATTAAAAACTGGGTGACCATGCAGGAGGATTACCGCTGCGTATTCGCGCTGGCTGATCTGCATACCATCACCGTCCGTCAGGACCCGGCAACGTTTCGCCGCCACACGCTGGAGGCTTACGCCCTCTTTTTGGCCTGCGGGATCAATCCGCAGGAGCATCCGTTCTTTTTACAGAGCCATGTTCACACCCACGCGGAGCTGGCCTGGATTCTGAACTGCTACACACAGTTCGGCGAGCTTTCCCGCATGACGCAGTTCAAGGACAAATCGGCCAAACACGCGGACAACATCAATGCCGGGCTGTTCACCTACCCCAGCCTGATGGCGGCCGATATTCTGCTGTACCAGTCGAATCTGGTGCCGGTCGGCGCTGACCAAAAGCAGCATCTGGAGCTGGCCCGCAACATCGCCGAGCGCTTTAACGGCGCGTACAGCCCCACGTTCACCGTGCCGGAACCGTATATCCCGAAGGTCGGCGCACGCATCATGTCGTTGCAGGACCCGGCCCGCAAGATGTCCAAATCCGACGAAAACGCCAACGCCTATGTGGCCGTACTCGATAAGCCGGATGACATCGTGCGCAAATTCAAGCGCGCCATTACCGACAGCGAGGCAAGGGTTCACTTTGCCCCCGACAAGGACGGCGTCAACAACCTGATGGGGATTTACTCCAGCGTTACCGGCCTGACAAACGAGCAGATCGAGGCGGAGTTTGAGGGCAAGGGCTACGGTGACTTTAAGCTTCGGGTTGCCGAAGCGGTGTTGGAAGAGCTGCGCCCCGTACAGGAGCGGTATGAAAAGCTGATCGCCGACAAAGCCTACCTGGAGCAGTGCTATACCGAAGGCGCACAGCAGGCGCTGACGATTTCGACCCGCACACTGAGCAAGGTCATGAAGAAGATCGGCTTCCTGCCGAAGAAGTTCTGATTTGAAGCTGTTCCATTTTCTTTCCAATCAAAAACAGGTTTCCTTTTTCCCTCACACGCCGGGGATGGAAACCTGTTTTTTTCTGCCGTTAAAACGAAACTTCCGACTCACCCGCCGATTCACCGATAAAAAGCAGAGAAAGCGCTTTTTAAATGCAATCCCAACCTGCATTGCTGACCGTTACGATTAGATGGCAGCTCTCCCTTTCGCAAATGACAAGGGCCTTTCGACCGCATGACTGCGGTTGAAAGGCCCTGCACGTATTTTATTGTCGATCCCACAAGAGGCTTGTTGGCGGCAAATCCATTGGATCATCGGCCAACGGCACACATCATTTTCACAAAACGAGATGTTTGCTTCTCTTTATTCCGTTCCCGCCTTCAATGCTTCGCTCATCGGAATATGAGCCACCTTTTTTCTGCACATCCATTTGGCGAACTCATAGGTCGCCATCACAACGATAAAACCGAACAGCATATAAACGGCATTCAGCTTGACGGGCAGTACGACCTGCAGGCTTTCCGTCAAAGAGCCGAAGAAGGCCCCTGCCGTACCCAGCAGGGCGGGAACACCGAGCAGATACCCTAAAACAACAATCAGGGTATTGCTGTTCAGCACCAGCCTCCCTATCTCTTTTTTCCGATATCCGAACACCTTCATGAGCGAGATGCTCGTTCGGCTTTCGTCGACCACCAACCCGGTTACAATATAGAGGATAATCAGGCCAAGCAGAAAAGCGGAGGCGATCAGGCCGTAAATCATGGGGCCCATCTGGTCGATCATCTTGCCGAGCCCCGCGACAACAGTGTCGATGGATTTGGTGCTTTGAATCTCACCCTGGGCGAAGGTCATCGCATTGCCGCTCCAGATTCCGAGGTAAGCGCCGTCGGGGTATCCGAATTCCGCGTTAAACCGGTCGAGCGGCAGGAACAGAAAATCGCCCGCATAGGTATCGGCCATTTTTTCAATGGTGAACGTGTGTTTCTTCCCGTTTTCCGTATCGAATACCATCACGCTGTCGCCGACCTTCACATTCAGCTTCTGTGCAAGCGTTGCCGTAATTGTGGTCTGATCCGGCTGGAACGACTGCCCGGAAGCATCCTTCAGCCGAACCATTTTGGTGTCGGGCAGAAGCCCGGTGACATAAAAGCTTACGTCTTCATTGTCCGCAAAGCTCACATACGCGGCGTTGAACTGCTCGGTTCCCGCCGGGGGAGCTCCCGTTTTTGCCGACGTGAACACATATTCGTATTTAAAATCGTACAGCTCGCTGATCCCTTCGCGCAGCATATAGTCGACAGAGCTTTTCATCGCCAGTCCGTACAGCATGAGCATTGTGGCAACGACAACGCCGAAGAGCAGGAAGAAGGTTCTGGACAGGCTGCGAACCTGTTCCCTGATTTTGAATTTCGTGCTGAACCCAAAACGGTCCAGCCGCAGGCCACGCTCGAGGAAATTGACCCTGCTCTTTGCCTCTCCGCCTTTCATCAGAACGGCCGGAGCTGTTTTCAGCGTTCTGCCGATGATGCACCAGGTAACGCCGCATAGAATGATGATCGGCAGTGCGGCGGCAAAGACAACCAGCCACGGATTCAGGATCGTTTTCTGGACGGGCATGGGAAAAGCGCTCAGCATGAAGCGGATCTCACTGTCTACCAGCAGCAGCCCCACTATAGAACCCATCACGGAGCCGATGACGGAGATCAGCAGGGGAAAAGTCAGATAGTGGCGGCGAAGCTGATTTCTGCGATAGCCCTGGGCGTAAAATGTCCCGATGATGACCGATTCGCTTTTGATCGTGCGCCACATCAGCATCCCGAGCAGAACGCAGGCGAGCGCAAGCATGGCGAGCGGTACGGCGGCGCTCATTGTGGACAGCACATCGATCTCCATGGGGATATAGGATACGTTAACCTTCCTGCTGGTACTCTGCCAGTTGGTGATCTGGATTCCCTGAGAACGCAGCGCGTTCTTTACCGAGGCTTCCTGAGCTTTGATGTTTTCCCTGTTATCAAAACGAATGGCGTAAACCCGGTTTTTGCCCGGCAGGGCTTCAAAATCCTCTTTTCCCACTACGGCAATGCCGAAGGTGCTGGGGTCATTCATCATTTCTTCTTTCGACTGGATCACATAAATGTAATTCGGCAGAAGCGCATAGCCTGAAACGGTAAACTCCCTGCCCGCAACGGTGATTTTATCCCCGATTTGATATCCGTTTGTTTGCGCGAACGGGCGGTCAAGCAGGATTTCTGAGCTGCCCGGAAGCTTTCCCTCCTGAACGGCAGGGATGTTCACCTCATCCATAGCGGAAAACACCCGCAGCGTCTGGCCCGACTTTACTTCACAGTCCGCCGTGCCGCCGCTCTCTGCCTTGGCGGCAAACTGCCGCCCCAAAGCCGCCGCGTCGATGTCGGCATCGATGGAAAATTCTGCATCGGACAACACGTTCTGCTCAGAAAATTTCTGGAACATATTGTCCAGGTTCATAGACGTCAGATTCATTGTAATAAACATCATACTGCTGATCAGGAGCAGCAGCATCGAACCAATATAGCGCGCCTTATGCTCCAGCATGGTGCGTATTGCTTTTTTAAAGAGCGCCATTACCACTCAATCCTTTCCGCCGGGGCCGTTTCCTCATGCCGGATCGTTTCTACGATCTCTCCGCCGCGCAGCTTGTATACCACATTTGCCATATCGCCGATTGCGGTGTTATGGGTGATCATCAGAACCGTTGTGCCAAGGTCGCGGTTGACCTGCTGCAACAGGGACAGCACACCGTGGGCCGTTTCATAATCCAGCGCGCCGGTCGGCTCGTCGCACAAAAGCAGCTTCGGGTTTTTCACGATCGCGCGGGCAATGGCCACGCGCTGCTGCTCCCCTCCGGACAGTTCCCTGGGGAAGCTCTTCTTTTTCGACTCAAGCCCAACCGCGCTCAGCACGGTATTCATGTCGAGCGGAGCTTTGGATATATTGGAAACCACCTCGATATTTTCCGTGACCGTCAGATTGGGAACGAGGTTATAAAACTGAAAGATGAAGCCGACCGAATCCCTGCGGTAATCCGTCAGCCGGTCGTCGTCAAGAGAAGTAATCTCGAGACCATCCACATGGATGCCGCCGCTGTCCGCGCGGTCAACGCCGCCGATGATGTTCATCAGCGTCGACTTTCCCGAACCGGACGGGCCGAGGATCACGCCAATTTGCTCCCTTTCCAGCGTAAGGCTGATTCCCCCCAGCACCTCATTTTTGTTTTCGCCCGCCTGATAGCTCTTTCTCAGGTTTTCCACTGTAATGAACATTCTCAATTCCTCCCCATCCCCTGTTTTAATAAGGAAATCATGTTTTTCAGTACGTGCTCCATTTCACAGTACTGTTCTTCCGTGGGGTTGTAATTGACGCTTTTGACCTTTTCCATGATCTCTGCGTCAAACTTCTCCGTTACCCCCTGAAAAAACAGCAAAAGGGTTTTATCATCCAGATCATCGCGGACCGTTCCCTTTCTTTTTCCGTTGGCAATCAGCCTGAGTTCATATTCCTCACCGATCCGGGACAATTCTCGGCTTGCCTCCAGCGCCAGGCTGCCGAATTTACCCGTGTAAATCTCCATGGAAAACGCAACAAGCAACGGCTCCTGCTTCAGCAGTTCAAAACGCTCCCGGCTGCCGGAGAGGAAATAGTCATATACGTCCATATCCTGAAGCGGAGTCTGCCTGTCGATTGCTTTCATGAAATATTCCAAGGCCCATGTGACGCAGTACAGAAACAGCTCTTTTTTATCGTCGAAATATTGATAGATGCTGCCTTTGGCGACTCCCGCGCCTCGGGCGATCGCTTCTATTTTTGCATTTTCAAAGCCGCGAGCCTGAAATTCTTCAATTGCGGCCCGGATGACTCTTTCTTTCTTATCGTCGTCAAGACGGTGAAAGGTTCTTTTCGGCAATACTTTCGCCTCCTATATCAAAAAAAGTGACTTGTTGGTCACATTATATGACCAACAAGTCACTATGTCAATCTCTTTCCGCAAACAAAAAATAGAAATTTTTGATCATTCACGATCGTTTCGTATCACCCAGCCTGTTCCTATCGGTGGCTTACAGCCGCTATAGAACACATGACTTATCCGTTAACCATCCACGCTGTTCTTCGTGTTCCTCCACTGCTTTCAAAGACAATCCCCCGGCATTTTGCATGGAGATATTCCGAAGCGGAATGCCGGGGGATTGTCAGGAAAAGAAGATCGGTCTAACCGATGAACGACATGTTTTTTCTTTTAAAGCACAGTACCCCTAACGGCCTAAGGCCGGGTACGGAACACCCGCCGGGAACCGGGGTACGACGGGGAAAACAAACGCTTGATCTCAGGCATTTTCCGCTTTGTTTCCTCATAGCCCGCCTCCATGCAGGCTTCCATTTTGCCGAAGTCCAGAAGCCGGGTGTGATCCGGCAGGTGCGGAATCAGCTGCAGTTTCTCACCGTGCGCCACACACTCCTGCAAACGCTCCTGCATCACAGACAGAGAGTGGGTAGCCACCTCCCAGATATTGATCTGCTCCGGCATGCGGTACTCCTTACCCACATCTACCGCCAGCACATTTGGTTCCCCTGCGGCGATCAGAAGATTCACCGGCAGCACATCCGTCACGCCGCCGTCAACCAGGCAGAGATCGCCAATCAGCTTCGGGCGGAACACAGCCGGCACCGCCGAGGTAGCCCGCAGCACCTCGCAGATGCGTAGGCCCGAGCTCCAGCGCACACGCTCCATCTGCTGAACGCCGCGCAAATGACTGGTGCACGCGATCGTCAGGCCGGAGGTGAGATCCGCACAGGGAATCACCGTGAGCATATTCAGATCGCGCATCATCTTTCCGCCTGTCAGCCCGCACAGGTAATCCTCCAGCCGATTGCCCTTTAAAAATCCCGAAAGCTTCACCTCTCTGCCGGTCAGCAGCTGCGGCACCGCCCGCAGCAGTCCCAAGTAGTCCGGGTCCAGCAGAGAACGCCCTCCCCCTACCAGCTCCTGCACAATCCCGCGCAGCTCGTGCGCGGAATACCCTGCCGCGTAGAGCCCTGCCACAATTCCTCCCGCGCTGGCGCCCGCAATCGAGTCGGGCACCATACCCGCCTCCTCCAGCGCCAAAAGCACCCCTACATGCGCCGCCCCGCGAATTCCCCCGCCTGAAAGCGCCAATCCAAACGACATGTCCAGCCCCTCCGTTTGCTGCTGAATTTTCTGTTACAGCATGCGGCTTTCAGAATGAAGCCGGTTTCTCCCCGCCTGCACAAAGGAGAAACCGCCGTTTCTAAGCACATTGCTGATTCAATTGTGATACTTCATTCTATGAGCAGCAAGGCAAGATTTTGACTGAATGTTAAAATTTTAGGGGCCCTCTTTGCGGCAGATTTTTCATATAAAAAGCAGGGCGAATCAAAAATATTCAAAGAATATCGCTGAATAATCCAGAAACATATTTACTAGAATGAAAAGTTGTCGTAATATAGATGAAAGAAGAATGCAATCCATTGAGTTTACAAAATTGATTTTGCGCATTGCCGATCTGGCCTGGCCGAACCGAGCGGCGCACAGGGATTATTTGATCAAAATGATGGAAAATTGTACCCATCACTCATTTTGTATTCCCATTTGGCAACCCGCCGCTGAAAAAAGCGTGGGTCTGATGATTTTGATAAAAGGGGGGCCTTTGGTGCCGGCTGACACAGAAAAAGCGAGGATGCAGGATATCAGAGATACGTTTGCGCGGCTTTTACAGATGATTTCCGAAGACGGCAGGCTGAAAAATCACAGTGCCCGATGGCTGGCCGAGGTCACCGATTATGCGCTGTGGTTTGAGGAAAAGTACAAATACAAGTTTCGCAACCCACCGAATTCACTGGTCGTGAAAAAGGGAGAGATTTACCACTGTAACTTCGGCCGGAACATTGGGTCTGAACAGGATAAATTCCGACCGGCCATCGTACTGCAAAACGACAAGGGCAACCTGCACAGCCCCACTACGATTGTGGCGCCGATCACCGACGAGACAAAAGCAAAGCTGCCCACCCACATTTATATCCGCCGTTTAAAGCCGGATTGCCCCGTGCGGGGAGTCATTCTCGTAGAGCAAATGCGCTGCATCTCAAAGAATCGCCTGAGCAATCGGATCGACGTGATCGATACAAAAACTCCGCCCTGGGAACAGGTGATGGAGGCAATTAAAATCGAGTTGGATTTGTGTAAAAAGAATTGACAGCGTGATAAAATCGTGCTATTATTGTGGCATATACATAAACTTCTGCTCTGCAGGAGTGACCCGTTCTGGCGGGGGTCTGATAAAAATATCCCATGTGTTCCAAAAGATTCGGGCGATGCTTTTGGAATTTGATTGCATGGGTGTTTTAGAAAAGGGAGCCAACCATCGGTTGGCTCCCTTTTCCTTTGTAATATACAAAAGAATCCGCCAGTAAAGAGTGTCAATAGAACAAAGCAATAAAACGGCGAGGATGTTTCCTCGCCGTTTTACGCCTTCGATTGCGAAAGCAGATGCTACGCAAACAAATTCATTTTTTCTTCCGAACCGGTGTCCAAACTTCGCTGTAAGCGTAATCCTTTTTACGCTCATCCATTTTTGAAAAGGAAAAAGCAGGCATGTTAAGGACTTCATAATCGGAAGTGGGCAGCCATTCGGAATAGATTCGCGCCATGGTATTTTGCAGCGTGAAGGGGAACGGCCCCTCATTCGGAAAAACTGCCCAAACGCAGGCTTCTACCGGAACTTTCACCAATCGGTCACTTACCTCCTCTTTTGTGGTCAGTACACCAATCAGATGGGTCAGCTCACCTTCCTCTTTCAAAAAGCCGGCGTCTGCTTCATAAGAGGCGTTGACGATTTGATGAGGCTCCATGTTCTGCAGCGCGTGCATTTCTTCTCTTTGTTCGTTGGTAATGCTCATTGCAAGGTCTACAATCGCATTGTTGACGCCTTCAAATTGCATGGGAACGCGCTTGCTTACACCAGCCAGATAAAACGCCGGCTTTTCTTCGATTCTACATTCCATTGTATTTCCCCCTTTGATTGTGATGACAAACGAAAGCTTGGGGAAAGGCTTGCTGATTCTTTTTTTGACTGCATCCGAGGGCAAAAAGCCGCTCCATTTTTTGAACGCACGGGCAAAGCCATCCATTGACCCGTAGCCATATTTATAGGCAATGTCCGTGACTTTTTCTCCCATCAGCAAATCTTGATTGGCCTGCGACAACCTTCTGCTTTTTACATACTCACTCAATGTCATTCCAGCAAGATAAAAGAACACCGTCCTAAAGTGATAATCTGAGATTCCGACATGTTCAGAAATTTTTTCCAAATACAGTTCGTCAGTCAAATGCTCTTCGATATACTCAATCGCGCGGTTCAGTTCCTGCAGCATAGCCTTCCCTCCTTTCGCTTTTACATCATAACAAAGCTGCTTTGGGAATGCTCGACTTTTGCATGTAAAAAACATCGAATCCCCATAGAGGCACATTACCTTCATTGTGAGCTTTTTTATTTCATGCACACTATTTTATCACGACAGCATCATTTCACCCATCATGCCGATGATAAAACAACAAAAGCCTTTTGAGACTGCCTCTGCAAAAGAGCACAGGGTTTGGGAGCCTCTTAACTGAACGTTTTACGGATATGCAGCTGCACTTGCTATGCTTGTTGTTCCGGTTCTTTCAAAAACAAGCACCGATACCACCTGCAAACGGCGGTATCGGTGCTTGTTCGCTTATGTGACCACCCGTTATTCGGTGGGTTCTATGTTTTTGACAGGTTGTTATGAGAAAGATCTGCCCATGCCGTGAACCACACGGTCGTTCAGCTCGGCCAGTTTCGCGTCATTCCAGCGGTCTGTGCCGCCCACCAAATAACCGGTAATTCGCCGAATTCGATCAAAAGGTACCGGTTCAAGTTCATATTTCAAATTGACATACTCTCCGTCGAGCTCTACTTCCATAGACTTGATGTGCCGGCCCGGATGACTCTCATGTACATGCTGAATGTAGTTCATCAGTTCCTTTTCATCCAATACTCCGCCGGTAACGGTGACGTTCTCGTTCATGTAGATCCCCCCTTCTCGGATTCTGTTATTAATATACACTATCTTGTGCTGAATGTCAATACACATCATATATATGGTGCAAAAAAGACAGCAAACAAGAAAAATGAGCACCGCTGGTCACGATTCCGTATGATTCTATTCTTTTCTGCAATACTAGAAAAATATCCTTGGGAAAGGAAGGAACATCCATGATATGGGATCTGCTTCAACGTAAAATCGGCTTTTACAGCCACCGCCAGAACAGCAGCACGCAGCAGAAAAGCGAAAAAAAACAGGAACCGGAAAAGAAAAAGGATCCCAAGGATCCGGAAATAACGGATCAGCTTGAGGAGAATTTGACATACATTGAAAATCTGCTGGGAAAAAGCGGTGACATCAAAATACACCGGTTTCGTCTCGGCAAGAACAGGGAGTGCCCTGCCGCACTGCTGTTTGTGGACGGAATGATCAACCAGAAGGTGATTTCAGACGAAATCCTGTACCCCATTTTATCGATGGAATACACCGTCCCGTCTTCCCGGCAGGATGGAAGAGAACGCATCAGCCAGCTGAGGGAAAAAGTCCTTTGCTCCGGCGATACACAGATTTTGCTGAAGCTTTCGCAGGTGGCTGCCGGAATCCTGTCCGGCGACGCCGTGCTATTGGTAGAAGAATGCGCGGTCGGCCTGAGCGTCAGCGCCAAGGGCTGGGAAAAGCGCGGCGTTACCGAGCCGGAGACAGAATCCGTCGTGCGCGGCCCGCGAGAAGGCTTTACTGAAAATTTTCGGACAAACACTTCTCTGCTGCGCCGAAAAATCAAAAGCCCCAGCCTGCGCATGGAGCAGATGACGATTGGACGAAAGACCCTGACCAACGTGTGTATTTCGTATCTGGAAGGCGTTGCGAATCCGCAGGTGGTACAAGAGGTACGCGACAGACTGTCACGGCTGGATGTGGACTCTGTTCTGGATGCCGGATATTTGGAGGAATACATTGAGGATTCCCCATTTTCGATTTTCGCCACTGTGGGGTACACCGAAAAGCCGGATGTGGCCGCGGCGAAAATACTGGAAGGCAGAGTCGCCATCATTACGGACGGCAGCCCCTTTGTGCTGACCGCTCCCCTGTTGTTTATCGAAACCTTCCAGACCGCGGAGGATTACTATATCCGCCCGCTGTTTGCCAGCCTGATGCGCATGCTGCGCTATATCGCCTACTTCATCTCTGTCTTTTTCCCCGCGATTTATATTGCGCTGACCACCTATCATCAGGAGCTGATCCCGACGACTTTGCTGCTGACGATCGCAAGCGCGCGCGAGGGTACTCCGTTCCCCGCATTTTTTGAAGCGCTCATCATGATTTTCTCCTTTGAAATATTGCGGGAGGCCGGTCTGCGGCTGCCGCGCCCGGTCGGCCAGGCCGTCAGTATCGTCGGCGCGCTGATTATGGGTGATGCTGCCGTTTCCGCCGGTCTGGTGGGCGCGCCGATGGTCATCACGATCGCGCTGACCACTGTGGCCGGTTTTATCGTCCCGGAGCAGAACGACTCCATGTCGCTTTTGCGCCTGATCACAATGGCCTTTGCCGCCGCGCTGGGGGGCTACGGAATCTGCCTGTGCTTTTTGGGTCTTCTGGTTCATTTGGGTTCGCTTTCCTCCTTTGGCGTTACCTATTTTAATGGCCTCTCGTTTTCAAGAGACCTGGAGGACAGCGTTGTCCGCATGCCCTTGTGGTTCATGACAAAGCGCCCGGCGCGTATTGCAAAGAACGATATGACGCGCAGAAAATTTTTCATTCCTCCCGATCCCCGCCCTACTGCAAGCGCCAGCGGCGGAATGTCTAATTCCGGAACAGAGGGGGATGGATCATGAGACAAAAGCTCAAGCTTGTTTTCGCTGTGCTTTTGTGCAGCACTCTTCTGTGCACAACAGGATGCTGGGACAACAGGGAGCTGGACAGTCTTTCCATTGTCACCGGCGTAGGAATCGATTCGAGCAAGGAACCCGGAAACCTGGATCTCAGCTTCCAGATCGCATCGGTTCAGAACGGCTCAAAAAAAGAGGGCGGCGGAGGGGAATCTGCTCCCTATTTGATCCGGGAAGCGCAAGATCGATTTGTTCTGGGCGGAATCGATTCGCTTCGGTATGGAAACAGCCGTCAGCTTTTTTTACAGCATAATCAGGTGATTATCTTCGGCAGCGATGTGGCGAAGTCCGGGGTAAAACCATATCTGGACAGCTTTATGCGAAATACGGAAACTCGCATGGAAGTTTGGGTTGTGGTCGCCAAAAACGACGCGAGATCCATTCTGACCACCGAAACCGTGCAGGACAAAATCCCGTCCGTCGCCCTATCCAGAATGATTATGAACGAGCGGGCAATTTCCCCTTATTCCAGCACTAACATGCTGCAGTTCACCGCTCGTCTGGTGGATCGTTCGACCGCTCCTGTAACGCTGGTAGTGGAACGGAAAGAAGAGGATGGCCTGCAGATCCTTAATTTCAGCGGTATGGCCGTTTTTAAGGACGACGTTCTGGTTGGAATGATGGATATGTATCAAATGCAGGGCTATATTCTCAGCATGGGAGAAGTCAACGGCGGCAGCGTTGAGATTATAACAGAGCTTGGCAACGCAGATTTAAAAATCACGAAATCTATCTGCAAGCAGGAAATTCAGCTCGATAATCAAGGGAATATCACCTTTAAGCTAAAGGTCAATACAACCCTCTCCATCGGCGCCCTGCAGAATTTTCGCAGCATGGATATCAACAAAGTGATTTCACTGGTCAATGAAAAGGCGAAAGAGAACCTGGAAACCAAAATCAAAGCCTGCTTTGCAGAGTCGCAGCGCCTGCAGGCCGATATTTACGGAATCGGCGCCCATATTCACAAATACCACCCGAAAGAGTGGAAAACGATGGAGGACGCCTGGGCCAGCATCTACCCCAAAATCCGATTGGAACTGGAGGTAGAAACCAATCTGGGCTCCAGCGGTAAAATTTCGGAATCTTTGAATATGAGAGAGGGTCATGAATGAAAGCGGAATCGAAAAAGGTCCACGGTCTGGATTTTATGTTTGCCGTGGCTTGCTATATTCAGTCTTCGTCCCTGCTGTCCTCTTTCTTTGTTTCGATCACCCGTCAGGACTCCTGGGTAATCGTTCTGTTTGCCCTGATCATCTGCTGCCCTGTGGTTTGGATATACGCCAGACTGATTGAAAGCTTCCCCTCCAAAAATCTGTTCGGGATTCTGCAGACCGTGTACGGAAAATACCTGGGCAATTTTTTCTGCGGATTGTATGTACTGTTCTTTTTCATTTTAACCTCACTAAACCTGAGCGATTTAAGCGAGTTTGTCAAAGCGACCATCATGCCCCAGACACCGCTGGTCGTTCTCTCGATTACCTTTCTTATGACTTCGGCCTGGGCCGTTTATGTGGGCGGGCTGCGCCAAATGGTAAAGTACGGCTTTTTGATGACGATGATTTCCCTATTGATTGTCATCGCGACGATTATTCTTACCATGAACCTGATGGATTTTGAAAACTTTTTGCCTACAATGGATTTGCAGCCAAAAAAGTATGTTCAAGCCACCAATATCGTCGTTACGATTCCATTTGCTGAAGTCATCATCTTTTTAATGACGACAAATCATGTACAAACCGGAAAACACGGCTTCTTTCCCATCATTTTTGGCGGGGTCGTCATCGGCTGCATCACGATCCTGCTCGTTATCATGCGCGACATCGCCGTGCTTGGGAATACGATTTCTCTGTTTTCCATGCCATCTTTCGAGACGCTGCGCATGGTCAGCGTCACCCAGACACTCAGCCGCATGGAAATTGTATTCGCCTTTATTCTGATTGCGCTGTTATTTTTCAAAGTCACATGGCTTTATTATGTGACGGTAATCAGTGCAAAACAGATTTTGCGTTTTCAGGATCACCGCCGCCTGATTCTGCTGATCGGTGCTTTGGCGGTCACCTCCGGCTTTATTCTGTACCCGAACTCTCTGGCCCATAATGAATCCGGGCAGAAAATCGTCCCGCTGGTCTGGCCGATCTTTGAGATCATTCTGCCGCTGGTCACTTTGATCGTTGCCAAATTCCGCGGAATGACCCGCAAAAGACAAACCGGGAGTGAGAACCAAAGCGGTTCCTCCGAATCAAAATCCGCAGCCGCACCGCAGTCCGGTTCCGGGTCACAATCCGGATCACAATCAGGCTCAAAATCCCCTTCCGGCTCAGGGAAGCAGTCGGATTCCAAATCACCCTCAGATTCCAAGGAACAGGGGGATTCCAAATCCCAGCCAAAATCCGGTTCGTCATCCGGAGCAAAGCAGGGCCGGGATTCTCAATCGCAGTCCAGACCCAAGTCCTCCGGCTCCGGGTCTTACCGGTCCCAGTCCGTTTGAAAGAAAGGAGACGGGCTATGTTTTTACTGATATTGGTTTTTCTCATCATTCTCGCCATCGATCTTCCCCCTTTGATCCGGGAAAAGAACAAGCGCGATCTGATCATTTACGGCGTTTTATTCGTGATCGTGTGCTCTGTAGCCATCCTGCGCAATCTGGAAGTGCCCATTCCGAGTATTTTGATGCTGATTGGGGATGTCATGACAAAAGTAGGGCTGACTTATTAACGCAGTCTGCTTTTTATGGTATAATCAATATAAAAATGTAAAAGAATGAATTTTTTCTACGGATTCTCCGTATAGAAATTCTGCTGGCGCAGAACCTGCTCCTCATGCCGGGGCAGGCCTGCGCCAGCAGAAGCTCTGTGATATCGCTGTAAAGAAACCACTTCATAATTTGGTTATCAAAACAGAATAAGGTAAAGATAACATTCAAATATTTCACGATATCTGCTTACAGAAAGTAGGCGTACTTATGAAACTGGATATTCCTTTTCCGGTGCAGGAAATTCTGCATCGCTTCAATAGGGCAGGATATGAAGCCTCTGTCGTGGGCGGATGCGTTCGGGACAGCCTGCTCGGCCTTTCCCCAAAAGACTGGGACATCACCACCTCGGCCAAGCCGGAGGAAGTGAAGCTGGCTCTGTCTGACCTGAGGCTGCTGGAAACCGGCCTGAAGCACGGCACCGTTACCGCGCTTTCCGGCGGGATGGCAGTGGAAATCACCACCTACCGCATCGACGGCACATACTCCGACAACAGGCGGCCGGACAGCGTCTGCTTTACCGGCAGCCTGACGGACGATCTGTCCCGCAGGGATTTCACGATCAACGCCATGGCCTATTCCGAGCAGAACGGATTGATCGATTGCTTTGGCGGACAGGAGGACCTGCGGCAAAAGATTCTGCGGTGCGTGGGAGACCCCGACCACCGTTTTGAAGAGGACGCTTTGCGGATTCTGCGCGGATTGCGCTTTTGCGCCGTGCTCGGATTCCATCCTGACGAAAAAACCGCACAGAGCATGAACACCCATCGGGAACTGCTGGACAACATCGCCAAAGAAAGGATCAGCACAGAGCTGGTCAAGCTGCTGTGCGGCCAAAATGCCGCGCAGATTCTGCGGGAATTCCCCCTGGTCATCGGGCAGATTCTGCCGGAAGTTTTGCCGATGATCGGCTTTGAGCAGCACAATCCCCACCATATTTACGACGTTTGGGAGCACACGCTGCACGCATTGGATGCAACGCCGGCCGACCCTGTGCTTCGTCTTGCCATTTTGCTACACGACAGCGGCAAACCCCACACCTTTACCAGTGACAAAAAGGGAGTCGGGCATTTTTACGGGCACGGCGCGGTCAGCGTTCAGCTGGCAGAGCAGGCGCTCCACCGGCTTCGGCTGGACGGAAAGACCATCCGCCGGGTCAGCTCGCTGGTCCGCATACACGACATGCCCCTGCAGCCCTGCGCCGCATGGATCCGCCGGCGGCTGAACCGGATGGGAGAAGAGGATTTTCGCGCCCTGCTGGAGATCAAACGGGCGGACAGCCTTGCCCAGAATCCCGCTTACTGTGACCGGCTGAATCAGATTGACGCCGTACTCCCGATTTTGGAACAGATTTTGTCGGAGCGGCAGTGCTTTTCCCTAAAGGATTTAGATGTGAGCGGGAATGACCTGATTGCTCTCGGCATCCCTCCCGGGCCAAAGGTAGGCGCGCTACTGACACGGCTGCTGGATGCAGTCATCAACGGAAAAATTCCAAATGAAAAGGAGGCTTTGCTGGATCTGGCAAAGCAGACACTGCATGAAAAGCATTGTTGAACATACCATCCCCCCTATTTTTAATGAAAACTCCAAAATTCTGATTCTCGGTTCGATCCCGTCCCCAAAATCCAGGGAGCAGGCTTTTTATTATGCCCACCCGCAGAACCGATTCTGGCCGGTGCTGTCGGCTTTGCTCGGCTGCGATCTCCCAAAAACGAATCAGGAAAAAACGGATTTTCTTCTCGAAAACAGAATCGCCCTGTGGGACGTACTGAAAAGCTGTTCCATTGAGGGGGCGGACGATTCCAGTATTTCGGAACCGGCCCTGAATGACCTGACTCCGATTCTGCAGACGGCCAAGCTTCGGGCAGTGTTTACCACCGGCGGCAAAGCGGCTTCTTTTTACCGCTCCGCCTGGCTGCCCACAATATCTCTGCCGTTTATCCCTTTGCCCTCCACCAGTCCCGCAAACCGCGGAAGATACCTGATGGAGCGCCTGCTGGACGAATACCGGGTCATCCTGCCCTTCTTACAGGAAAGCTAGCCTGCACGGCAGCATAAAATAACAAAACATGGCGGCATCAGAAGATGCCGCCATGTTTTGTTATAATCTTTAAAATGTGTGCAGACGATCCTTCCTTTACTTTGCAGCATCGGAATTTCGTTCAAGATTAAAACTTTGCAGAAGCGCAGTTGTCGCCGGACGCAAAAGTCATTTTCTTGATATTGAGCTTATCTTTCAAAAGGCTATGGAATACCTCGATCAGATTCTCGCAGGTAGCAACTTTTTTGACAACGACCAAACGACACTCTGGATAAGCTTTCGCCAATTCGTTTTCAAAAGGTTCCCCGACCATCGTATTCGTTTCGGCGCCATTTCGAATCCCTTGTGCCTCGTAAACTTTGAGAATTTCCGGCAGCAGCGGATCTTCTTCCTGTAAAATCAGAGCATGGTCAAAGTTTTTCAGAAAATCCCAGGCAATCCGTTTGATGCTGTTACAGGGATAAACAAATCCCGTTCTGGCATCGACATCACCATCGACTTCGATGGTAAGCAGCCCGGTATGTCCGTGAAGATACTGTGCTTCCCCTTCATAATTCAAAAAACGATGGGCATACTGGATGTTTAATCTGGTAATTGAACGCATAAAAATTCCTCCTTTAAAATTGATATTGTCCAAGCAATTTTCCTTTTGCTGTGCGACCTATATGATTTCCGGCTTGCTCCCCTGGGGGTGCTGTTTTTGCTTACACTCCGGACAGATGTAGTGTATTTTCAAGTCATAGTCCAGAATGGGTTCTTCCAATTGAGCATTCAGTCGTTCTGTTAAATCATCCAGGCAGATATCAGATAACTTCCCACAATATTTACAAACCAAATGGTCATGCTTCGTTGCCTTATCAAATCTGTCGGGATAGCCTTCTATGGACACCTTCTTAATCAGCCCCTCTTTATATAGCAAATTGAGATTGTTATAAACCGTTGCTAAGACAAGCTTGGCATCACAATCTTTTAGTTGTAAATAGATTTGTTCGGCAGTTAAATGCATATCGGAATGCTGAATCACATCTAAAATCATTCTAGCGTTTTTTGTCATTGCGATACTCCTGTAAAATCTAGAATTAGATTAATTCTAATTATAAATATCTTGTGATGAAATGTCAAGTCCCATAAAAAACTTTGTTGGATCGTACAATAACCGGGCGGGAGTATCAGAGCTCTATCTAAAAGTATATTGTTCCGCTTGTCCTCTTTCCAATTGTGGTGCCTGAAAATGTACCCGGTCTTACAAAACCATGATACAAGAGAGTAGACAAGGTACGAGACGATATGTGGAAAGCCTTGATTTTAAGGCATTTTTGAGAGGTTGTAGTAAACATTAATATGGGTTTATAAGAAGATTCTCGTCTATTCAATCAATAAAAAAAGCTCTCCGCAAAAGCGAAGAGCTTTTTGATTTACCCGACCCGTTCCAGGTCTTTTTTCAGCCGTTCAATAATCCGCTTTTCCAGCCGCGAAATATAGGATTGTGAAATCCCGAGCGTATCTGCAACCTCCTTCTGTGTATGCTCGCGGCAATTGTTCAGGCCAAAGCGAAGCTGCATGATCTGCTGCTCGCGGGAGGAAAGATGCCCGACCGCTTCCAGCAGCAAATCCTTTTCCACCTCCTTTTCAATTCCTTTATTGACGGTGTCCTGATCGCTGCCGAGTACATCCGACAGCAAAAGCTCATTGCCGTCCCAATCCACATTCAAGGGATCATCAATGGATATCTCGTTTTTCAGCTGCGAGCTCTTCCTCAGGTACATCAGAATCTCGTTTTCAATGCAGCGCGACGCATAGGTCGCCAGCTTGATGTTCCTCTCCGGACAAAACGTGTTGACCGCTTTGATCAGACCGATCGTCCCGATGGAAATCAGATCCTCCACACCGGCCGAGCTGGACTCAAACTTCTTCGCAATGTAAACGACCAGGCGAAGATTATGGGTTATCAGGGGTTCGCGCGCGTTTTCTCTGCCCTGACGCACATTGTCCATCACAATGGATTCCTGTTCCGGCGTCAGGGGCGGGGGCAAGGTTTCCGGACCGTTTATGTAGTGTACCTCCGCTGCAGGCCAAAAGCGCCAGAGCAGCCGCAGCAGCCACCCCCTGATTCCGGAAATCAGTTTTTCCATTCCCCTTTTCACAACGATTTCTCCTTTCCGGCAATCCGCTTGCCTTGTGTGATCAGTTCTGGGTTCAGCAAAGCGCTGAAGCCTGTTGTGCCCAGTTTCTGGGCGGAAACAGCCAGGTACACCTCCTGAACTGTAATCCTCTCTTTCGCTGTCTGAATTTCAATGCAATCCGGCCGAAACGCCGGCAAAATTCCCTCTCCCCCTACCGCACGAAACGGCACCAGACGAAGCCCCGGCTGCACCTCTCCCCGCTTTTCTCCCGCTGCCACAAACAGATAGGAGCGTACCGCGGGCGGTACCAGCTCCTGTACACACTGATATTCGGCCACGATCACCGGGTACCCGGAAAATGGTTCTTTCAGGCTGTTCCCCGTATCGATTTTCGTGGTAAGACGCACACTCTTCCCCTGCGCACGGACTGTGACAAAGCAGAACAGCGCGGTCGGCTGCCGCTGCCCGGTGAGCCGGTTCAGCAAGGAGACCCCTGCATAGCAAACAACAGTCAGGGCCAGCAGCATCAGCGGGGAAATATCGAAATAAAGCACGGAGTTTTTGATGATCATTCCGCTCGGCGCCGCCAGATACCACAGCGCCAGCATTGCCCCCGCAAAGCCGAAGCTGGTCAGGTAAAACCCGCCGACAGTACGCAGAAAGAAAAGCAAGGACGGAGCGCCGAACGCCGTAACGACGATGAAGACGGAAAGAACCAGCTTGATCAAAAAAGACACAAGCGGCGGCAGCGACGGAAGCAAAATCACGAGGGAACCGAGGGCTCCGATCGCCGCCCCCAGCACCATACGCAGCCGTGAAGCGGAGATATGAAAGAACCCGGCAACCGTTAAGAGCAAAAAGTAGTTGACGAAAAGGTTGACGGCAACCAATACATCCACATAGATAATCTGCTTCATCCCGCCCCCTCCTTTTTGCGCTGCAAAATTATTATAGCCGCTCAAAACGGCTGTTTCTGTCAAAACTTGTTTCCGTCGGAAGAATAAAAAAGCCAGAAGCAAAAGCCGCTCCTTCCTTTTTCGTCCGGTTCGATTTCTGCTTTGGTATGGCGTTTGAAAATCATGTTTGCGATACTCCTTGACATTTGCCACGAGAAACAGTATGCTATAAACAGTAAGTAATAAGTAGTAAGCAATAAGTGAATGTGAGGTGCCATAGATGAAAGAATTATCGTTTACGCAGGAGTATCTTTTGTGCGCACTCAGTCCGAAAGGGACGCTCCCCGCGCTGCGGCAGACAGAAATGATCACATGCCTTGTGGCGGGCGGACTTTTAGAATTGTTGTATTCCGGTACGATTTCAATAAACGAAGAAAAGAAAATCGTTGTCCTAAAGGAACTGGATCGCAGTCAAGCCCATCTGGAACCGCTTTATGCCATCTTAACGAACCGCAAGCCTCTGAAAGTATATGACCTTGCGGTCAAATATGTCTTTTCGTCCCATAAGCTCCCGGATGAATTTCTGCGCGCGCTCTGCCTGCCGATGGCGGAACAGCAGGCCGTTTCCCCCGAAACAGGTGGACTGTTTCACAACAGGCCCGTCTATGTGCCGAATCAGGAGGCGGTAAGGAAAACCGTTGAGAAAATCCGTGCAGAGTTTCTGGAGGGCGGCCCGATAGATGACGAAACGCTTGTGCTTGGCGCATTACTGCAGAAAAGCGGTTTGATCAAAAACTACTTTTCAAAATACGAGTCGGACACCCTGAACCGCCGCATAGAAGAGATCAAAAAAAGTGAAGCCGGCTCTCTGATCAAGAAAATGATCGATTACATTGACACGCTGATCGCGGTAATGGCCTCCGTCGGCAGCAGCGCCGGTTCCTAACATGGAGGTGACAGCTCTTGTCAAGGCAAAGAAAGCTGGATGTAATACAGGCCGCGGAATATGTCACCATCGGGGAATTGGTCAGGCTGACAGGCGCAAGATACAGCACCCTGAAATACTACACCGAGGAAGGCATGCTGCCCTTCGAGCAGGAGGAAGAAAATCTGACGCGCCGATACAAGCGAACCAAAGCCATAGAACGTATTCAATGGATCAAGCAGATGAAGGACGACGGCCTCTCCATTTCTCAAATCAAAAAATCCCTTGAGTCCGAATAGAGGATCGCATGGTTCCATGATCCCGCCGGATTTTGAGATGAGGAACTCTTCTGTCTCAATGAGCTGCTTTCCCTCCCTGGCGGCAGCTTTTCACAAAGAAGCGTTTTCTGCATTAGCACTGCTTTCAATGATCCTAAAAAACAGATCGGCCCTTGTCACCACGCTTACAGCGAGGCAGCAAGGGCCGATTTTTCAGTACGTTACTGCAATCGGATTATGCCTGATAGGCACGCAGCATCCAAAGCAGTTTTTCGTAATGCTCCAGATATCCATTGAAAAGGTCTGCAGTGACAGAATCCTTCTCCTCTTCCGCTAACGCAACGAGTTCTTTTGTATCCCGTACCCAGTACTCAACATCGGTGCAAAGCTGATGGATCGATTCTTCGGAAGTAATCGGTGCGCTGTTCAGTTCTTTAATCGTAGCAATGTCAAGGGCCTGCTTCAAGTTTGCGATCGGTGCCTGGCCCAAAGCCAGCAGGCGTTCCGCAACTTCGTCGATGACATCTGCGGTATGGTCGTACAGTTCTTCAAATTTTGCATGCAGCGTAAAAAACGCACTTCCCTGCACATACCAATGCAGATTATGCAGCTTAGAGCCTATCCATAAATTAGATATGGACTCGAATCAATTTACGCCAGACAATAATTGCACAGGCAAAATGCAGAAGACCAAGGTAGTTTGCAGCTTTCTTTTCAAAACGAACCAGCAATTTGCGGAAACGGTTGAAGAACGAATGCGTAACCTCTACTACCCAGCGCCGGGCTTTAAAATCGGGATTCCGCAAGAGCTCCTGTTTTTCCTCAGATCGGGGACGGATATGCGCGATATAGCCTCTTTTTTCAACCTTGTCTTTTGAGCCGGTATACCCGGCATCCAGGCACA